>CAZLDE010000104.1:0-5963 GCA_964558215.1 uncultured Thermoplasmatales archaeon | reverse complement strand
CAGAAATAGGAATCCTCATCGTTATTTCATTCACTTGATTGCCGAACTACTGTAGAGAGCAAACATCTAAATATCGTAGGTAGATACGTAGTCTGAAGGGTGTTACCCACATGAAAGAAACAGATTCTCTTATTAAAAAAGCATTAAAGTTTAAAGAGAGCGGACTTACTGATTATGAAATAGCGGAAGAGCTCAATGTCTCCAAAGAAACCACCGCATGGCTTCTCACACGGGGAAAAGAAAAAAAACCCGAAGGTGAACTGAAAGTCGGATGGCGCTCTGTTGGTGTATCCCCATCCAGACTTGGATCGATTTCCTATGCATTAGCAGATATCATCGTCGAAGAAATGGAAAAAAAAGAGATGGATATCGAAGTGGTTTGTGGTATTGCGATTAACGGTATTCCTTTTGCAACCTACATTGCTGAGGAGCTTGGCCTTGACCTTGCCGTCTTCAGACCACATCATGAAAAAACTGGTGCGTTCTGCTCCAACTACGCAACCATCGAAAATAAAAACGTTGTCCTGGTCGATGATGTCATCGGCACTGGTGAAACCTTAAAAAGTGCAATCAAAGCAGTCAAGGCGGAGAAAGGAACACCAGTTCTCTGTGTCTGTCTGTTGAACAAACGATCGATGAACGATGTCGGTGGCGTGCCACTCCGCTCACTTATCAGAGCACGGGCACTCTAACGCATAAACCTTTGGAGAATCACTGATGCATTGGGCAGATGTTTTAGCAGAAGAATTACTAAAAAAGCAGTCAAAGCATGTTCTGGCCACTGGTATCACACCCTCGGGTCCGATCCATATTGGCAACATGCGGGAGATTCTTACCACGGATGCAGTGTACCGCTGCTTGGTTGAAAAGGGTGGTGACGCGGAGTTCATCTACATCTGTGACGATTACGATCCGCTTCGTAAAGTGTACCCATTCCTCCCATCTTCCTATGAACCATATGTCGGCAAGCCTCTCTCTGAGATTCCTTGCCCCTGTGGTGAACATAAAAGCTACGCAGACCATTACCTTTCCTCGTTTTTAGGCTCGTTGCATAAGATAGGGGTAAACCCTCGGGTTTACCGAGCCAGTGAGATGTACTATAATGGGGAGTACACTGAGTTTATTCAAATCGCCCTTGAGAACACCACCAAAATCAAACTCATCCTTGAGACGGTTTCCGGCAGGAAATTGCCAAAGGAATGGCTTCCGTATAACGTGAAATGTGAAACCTGTGGTCGTCTGTCTACCACACATCCAAGCTTATACGAATACCCTTCCGTTGAGTACAGCTGTGAGTGCGGTCATACCGGTGAAGTGGACATTCGGAAAGGTGGACAGGGGAAGCTTCCCTGGCGGGTGGACTGGCCAGCACGCTGGAGGATGCTTGGGGTCACCTTTGAACCCTGCGGCAAAGACCATGCAACAGTGGGAGGCACCAGAGAAACCGGGGCGAGAATCTCCGAAGAGGTCTATAACTATCCTCACCCAGGGTTACTGGTGTACGAGTTCATCCTCTTGAAGGGAATGGGTGCGATGCATAGCTCCAAAGGCACCGCGGTGAGTGGTGAGGAGATGCTGCAGATGACCCCCCCGGAGGTCCTGCGGTTTCTGATTATGAGAAACCAGCCAAACAGACATATCGTTTTTGATTCTGGTTTAGGATTGCTTACGTTGGTTGACGAATATGATAAAGAAGAAGAGGTTTATTTCGGTAAAGAAGAGGAAATGAAAGGAATGAAGGAGTTCAAAAAAATCTATGAGCTCTCCCAGCCGTATCATATACCCCCGTCCATGCCTCTTCATCTCCCCTATAGACATCTGGTGACCTTGAATCAGATCGCACACACATGGCCTGAGGTAAAAGAAATCCTCCTGCGAACTGGGCAATTGCCGAAGAAATTGAAAAAAGAAGACGAAGAGCATCTCCAGCAACGCGCAGAACATGTGCGGTATTGGCTTGCGAACTTCGCACCAGCGGAGGTAAAGTTCCAGGTTCAAGAAAAACTCCCTCCTCTCGCCCTTACATTGGAACAAAAAAAGGTTCTGACAACCTTGAAGGAAAGACTACCGTCTCTTGCGTGGGATCCTGAGACGATCCATAACACGATTTATGCGGTCTCGGAAGAAAACAACATTCCCATTAAAACCGCGTTCAATGCGATTTACCAGATACTCCTTGGACAGGAGAAAGGACCACGGGCAGGATACTTTTTATCCAATCTCCCTAAAGAATTTGTCCTTTCACGGCTGACAGAAGCAGTTAAATAAACCTGCGGCTCTTTGCTGTTGTATCATGAATATCTATGTTGAGACGTATGGATGTACCGCAAACAAAAGCGATGAGCGACTTCTTGTCGGTTTGTTAATACATAATGGCCATACGATTGTTCATGATGTTGACGGTGCTGATGTGCTGGTTCTTCTCACCTGCACGGTTATTGGGACCACCGAGCAGCGGATGCTGTCCCGGTTACGGGTCTTTCAAAAGACCGGCAAGAAAATTGTTGTCTCTGGTTGTATGCCCTCCGTTCAGGCAGATCTCGTTCGAACCGTCGCACCACACGCATCCCTGCTCCCCTGTCGACATATACAGTACATTAATGAGATAGTAGCAGGTAGAAACCCGGTCTTTCTTGAGACGCATAAGACACTGCTTCCCAAACAGTACGATACCGTGATTGCCCCTGTGATGATCGCTGAAGGATGCAGGTTTTCCTGTTCGTATTGTATCACCCATTTTGCCCGTGGGATGTTACGAAGCTTCCCTATCCAGGAGATTGTCTCTGATGTCTCTGGTGCTATCGCACAGGGCTGCAGGGAGATACAGCTCACCGCACAGGACACAGCATCCTATGGTCTTGATACCGGAGAGAACCTCGGGGTGTTATTGAATCAACTCACTGCTCTTGCTGGATCGTTTCGTATACGGGTCGGTATGATGAATCCTGCAACTATGCAAAAAAACCTTGGTTCGATACTTTCAGCGTATCAGCATGAAAAAATCTATAAATTCCTTCATGCCCCGGTTCAATCAGGTGACGATGAAATATTACAGCAAATGAACCGTGGGTATACCACTGAGGATTTCATCAGTCTCATCCGACGGTTCAGAGAAACAATCCCAACACTTACGCTTTCAACAGATGTAATTGTTGGTTTCCCTTCGGAATCCGAGCACCAATTCCAAAAAACGATATCACTTTTAAAGAAAGTCAAACCAGACATCATCAACGTCACCCGTTTTTCAGCTCGACCACTTACCACAGCAAAAAAGATGCAAGGTCGCGTGCCGACACATGTGGTTAAAGAACGTTCACGGCACATCTCAGAATTCTCATCGGACCTTACGTTACAGAAAAATAAGAAGCACATCGGGAAAACCTATACGGTCCTTGTAACCGAAAAAGGAAAGAAAAAGACAATGACCGGTCGAACTGAAAATTATAAACAGGTTGTTCTCGCAGAACCGGTACGCATCGGGGATTTCGTTTCAGTGGAGATAATGGATGCAGAATCAACCCACCTTTTCGGAAAACTTATATAATGTTCATCTGTTTGTAGGGCTCGTGGTTTGAGGATGATACGGGTAGCAATAAACGGTTTTGGACGTATAGGACGAAACGTGCTTCGATCTGCGCTGCAGCACTCCCAGTACGGAAAAAAATTCGAAATAGTCGCAATCAATGATCTTGGGAACACAGAGATACTTGCCCATCTTCTGAAATATGATTCAATCTATGGGAAATTCTGTGGTGATGTTTCTGCAAAACCAGAGGGTGTTGAAGTCAATGGTCGTCTCATCGCGTTCTTTTCAGAGGTCAATCCCTCCAACCTGCCCTGGGGCAAATTAGACACCGATGTTGTCATCGAATCAACCGGCGTCTTCCGCACAAGGGAAGGTGCTGGGAAGCATTTGGAGGCTGGGGCAAAAAAAATCATTATCTCTGCTCCAGGCAAGGACCCTGATCTGACCGTGGTCCTTGGGGTGAACGAAAAATCCTACGACCCCAACAAACATCATATCATCTCAATGGCATCGTGTACAACCAACAGTCTTGCACCCCCGGTGAAGGTTCTGCATGAACAATTTGGGGTAGAACAAGGGTTCATGACCACGGTGCATTCTTATACCGGGGATCAGCGTATTCTTGATTTCCCTCATAAGGACCTTCGCAGAGCGCGTGCTGCTGCAGTATCTATCATACCAACGACGACTGGTGCGGCAAAAGCCGTAGCATTGGTCATCCCGGAGTTGAAGGGAAAAATCGATGGGATTGCACTACGGGTCCCGACACCAGATGGATCGATTACTGATTTTTCCTGTGTACTGAAAAACCCAGCGACAACCTCGGAAATCAACAATGCCTTCAAACAAGCAGCGCAGACGACGTTAAAAGGAATCCTTCAATACACAGAAGAGCCGCTCGTCTCCGTTGATGTGGTCGGTAACCCTCACTCAGCGATCATCGATGGACAGATGACAAAGATAATTGGGGAGAAAGGAAACCTTGCCAAGATCTTCTCCTGGTATGATAATGAATGGGGGTACTCGTGCCGGATCGTTGATTTGATAAACTACATTTTTAATGAACGAATGGTTCCGATTGAGACGTATAAGAACTAAACGATACCACCATCAGCCTCTTTCTTTTTCTTTTACTTATGAAAAAAACTATATCTTTAAATAAAAACAATAGATATAGGGTCTTGAGGAGGTTTTACCTATGAAAGAATATAATACTTTAGATGATTTTCATGTTGAAAATAAAACAGTGTTGTTGCGTGTAGACTTCAACATGCCCTTAGATAAAAAAACACTGGCCATCACCGATGATACGAGGATTAGGCTTGCGTTACCAACAATTCAGGAGCTAGTGAAGAAAAACGCAAAAACCGTCATACTTGCGCATCAGGGGAAACAGGGAAGCTGGGATTTTATCTCTCTGGAGAAGCATGCTCAGATGCTTCAGAACTTACTTGGTATACCTGTGAAGTTCGTTGATGATATCTATGGTGAAAAAGCAAAAACAGCGATTAAAGCAATGAAGCCCGGGTCGGTCGTTTTCCTTGACAATGTCCGGAAATACCCTGGAGAAACCGAGAAGAAAAAACCCTCGGAGCATGCGGAATCCGAGCTGGTGAGAAACCTTGCACCTCTTGCTGATTTCTATGTCAATGACGCGTTTGCTGCAGCGCATCGGGCTCAATGTTCTCTGATGGGTTTTACTGTGGTGCTTCCTTCAGCAGCAGGAAGGCTTATGGAAAAAGAGCTGACCTCGCTTGAAAAAGTCGTACTAAACCCGGAAAAACCAAGTGTTTTTCTCTTTGGCGGAGCGAAGTTTGCTGATGGTATTGTGACGATTGACCGGTTATTGACCAATAAGACTGCTGACCATGTGCTTCTCACAGGACTGACTGCGAATGCGTTTTTGAAGGCAAAAGGGATACATTTAGGTCTGAAGAATGAAGAGGCATTCGGCGAAGAAGGAACCCCTGAGGTTTTTTCTGAAATCAAAAAGGTCTATATGAAATTCGAAAAACAAATCCATCTGCCTGTTGATTTTGCCTTGGAAGAAAACGGAAAGCGAACAGAGATTCCGGTGACGGGGTTACCTGCGAACAATAATCTTTTCGACATCGGGACTGAGACGATACAGAACTACAAAAAAATTCTGCAGACCGCCAAGACGATTTTTGTTTCTGGACCTTGTGGTGTCTTTGAAAATCCCCTGTTTCGAAAAGGAACCGAGGAGATATTCAAATTCATTACTGAGACGAAGGCTTTCTCTATTGCTGGGGGTGGGCATACGGTCGCTGCTATCGAACAGATGCACCTCCGTGGGAAGATATCCCATATCAGCACGGGCGGGGGTGCTTTGGAGAAGTTCATGATGGGTGAGAAACTCGCGGTGGTCGAGGCGCTGAAGTCCGCCAAACAACGTCAGCTTGTTGATGTAAAAGAG
>CAZLDE010000103.1:0-5998 GCA_964558215.1 uncultured Thermoplasmatales archaeon | reverse complement strand
GATGCATACAGTGCAGGAATGGTCCATGGTTCATCAGATGTTACAAACGCACTTATTGCGGTGATGCGTGATATTGCTTTTTTAGCCGTTGGCCTGGTTGTCCTGTTCGTGCAAATGTTTAATTACTACCGACAGCTTAGCCGTCGTTCCTGGTAGACAATGGCGAAAGGTGTAGACTAGACTGGGGAGCTAGGCGTTCCCTGTCACCAGAAATCGCCGATACGCTGGGGTCGAACTTACGAGGCGGTGTAACGAGTATCTCGTGATCCGTTTGTTGCCTATGACGCCTTGTCCTTTGGGATCAGAGGTGATAATCACATATGACCGGAGGGTCATGTGTCTATCTTTACTGTGGAAACCGGGTGAGGCACGGAAGTGAGCAGCCTTACCACAGACTGCCGATGCTCAGAGGGTTAACGGGGCTGAGAATGCAGACGGGTAGTCACCTGTATATCACGCGCACCCACTCAAAAGACGTCTACACCCGCTAAAATTATAAAGCGATATTCTTTAACGAGTACGGGAGGTTTTCCTATGGTTCGTTTGATGAAAGACGAGAGTCTCACGGCATCCTGGCAAGCGTTCTTTGAAGATCAGTGCAAGGCAGAGATCGAAACCCTGGCGACGGAGTATCCTGAGAAACGCAGTTTGCTTCTTGATTATTGGTATGTTGATAAGGCTGACCCAAAACTAGCGGAACTGTTGCTTCATCAGCCGTATAAAACCCTTTTTAACGCAGAGGAGGCACTGAAGCTTATCGATGTCTCTGCGGATCAGAAGCTGCAGCTGCATCTTCGTGTGAAGAACATCCCGGAGTCACAGAGGATATTGATCAGGAAGATACGGGCGAACCGTCTGGGGACTTTTATTGCGATTGAAGGGCTTGTGAAGAAAATCACGGAGGTGCGTCCGAAACTGCAGGTCGCGGCGTTCCAGTGTCAGAAATGCGGCGCGGTGATGCGCATTGAGCAGGATGAAGACATCCTTAAGGAGCCTTCGGAGTGTTATGAGGATCAGGGTGGGTGTGGACGAGTGTCTTCCTTTAAACTGTCGACGACGTTGTCAAGTTTTATTGATTCACAGAAGATTGAGATCCAGGAGAACCCGGAGGGGTTGCGAGGTGGTGCGCAACCAGAGCGCATCAGCGTGTATCTCGAAGACGACCTCGTGGGGAATGTTGCCCCGGGGGATCGGGTGATCGTCAATGGGATTCTTCATTCCATGGCACGTCATCGTGGCGCGTTCCGGTTGACTTCGTTTGATAAGACGATGGATGCGATCAGTATCGAAAGCCAGGAGTATGCTTTTGAGGAAGTAGAAGTCACCAAAGAGGATGAAAAAAAGATTCTGAAGACAGCGAAGGATTCATTGATTTATGAGAAGATGCGGCAGAGTATCGCTCCGACGATCTATGGGCTTGATATTGAAAAAGACGCTCTTGTATTACAGCTTTTTGGGGGGATAGCAAAGGAGATGCCTGATGGGACACGCACGCGTGGTGATATTCATGCGTTGCTTGTCGGAGACCCAGGTACTGCAAAGTCTCAGATGCTTTCATATATGTCCAAGCTTGCCCCTCGAAGCGTGTATGCCTCTGGGAAGGCGTCCTCTGCTGCAGGGCTTACCGCTGCGGCGGTGCGCGACGAGTTTGGTGAGGGACAATGGACTCTTGAGGCGGGAGCGTTGGTGCTTGCGGATAAAGGGCTTGCCTGCATCGACGAGATGGATAAGATGGAGGAGACTGATAGGAGTAGTCTGCATCAGGCTATGGAGCAGCAGGAGATCTCTGTTGCGAAAGCAGGGATCAATGCGACTCTGAAGTCACGGTGCGCAGTGCTTGCTGCGGCAAACCCAAAGCTTGGTCGTTTTGATGAGTTCATGCCTATGCATGAACAGATAAACATGCCGCCAGCGTTGTTGTCGAGATTTGACCTCATCTTTTCCATTCTTGATAAACCGAATCGGAAGACGGACACGGATCTTGCATCCCATATCCTGCAATCTCATAAGGGAGGCGAGATCCGGGAGCATCTGAATAGGATTTCGGACCGGTTGTATTCGAAGGATCAGGAAACCAAATTCATGAAACATGTCCAACCCGTCTTCGAACCGGAGTTTCTGCGGAAGTATGTTGCGTATGCGAAACGCAATGTCTTTCCGGTGTTGACCGACGATGCATTAGAGATCCTGCAGAATTATTATGTCGATTTCCGTAGTCAATCGAAGGAATCAGTACCGTTCACGCCTCGTCAGCTTGAAGCCTTCGTCCGTCTAGCAGAATCAAGCGCCCGGATACGACTCAGCCAGGAGGCGACCGCTGATGATGCGAAACGGGCTATTTCCATTATCGATCAGTATCTGCGGCGGGTAGGAACTGATCGGGAGACCGGTCGTTTTGACATTGATATCATCGCGACTGGCATTAGCCATAGTCAGCATGAGCGGATGCGTTTATTACTTGATATTATCCAAAGACTATGTACGGAATCGTCTGATAATAGTGCCAACAGAGCCGATATCATCAGCGAAGCAGAGATCCAAGGCATAGAATCACGGAAGGTCGAAGAGGCATTAGACAGACTCAGTAGAGACGGTCAGATCTATAAGACACCTCAGGGGAAGTACGGCATCACCTGAAGAAAAAAAAAAAAATCTTGCTGATTCCCGTGATTCTTTAAATAATTATTTAAATAATTAGATTTTCGGTGAGAGAAGATTGACGACCGCTTTCTTAGCATCAGCCTTGTAGTCAGGACCAATCTCTGCGATGATAGCTGCTAGGAAATTTTCTTTTATCTCATTCCAGTTCAAGGTCGTGACACCAAAATACAGTTTCTTTGCAACATTGGACGCTCGATGGATGTGCGGAGCCCATTTCCCTGGTCGTATGTCACAATTGTCCATATGCAACAGGTAAATCTTCTTCAATCCTTTCTTACCGATGAGATAGATTTCAAAGCGTCTGTTGAAATACTTATATCGAGGGTCTTTCTCGTAATAACGATATTCCAACTCGAATAACTGGTTGATCGGGATGATTCCTCGCTGCATAGTTTGCACTGTATCAATGGATTGTTTTTAAGAATTTGGGAATAATCCGTTTCTAGATTATCCCATGTAGTATTCAGCGGGGTATGGCTCTGGTTTGAGTCCTTTGCGTTTACGTATCTTCTTTATGACATCGTCTTTTAGATTGCGGGGGAGCGGCTCAAAACCCATGTTCTCGGTGTTCCATAGTACCCGACCACCGGTGGCAGATCGAATCGCTGAGGCAAACCCGAACATCTCAGCAACCGGTGCTTTTGCTTCGATTTCTACGGAGTCACCTACGGTTTTCATGTCTTTGACTTCAGAGCGTCGGGAATTCAACTCTCGTGAGGCATCACCCATGATCTCCTGGGGGGTGCTGATAAAAACTTTCTGCATCGGCTCAAGTAATGTTGGTTCAGAAATCGTAATCGCACCGTAGATAGCGTTTCTGGCCGCAGGGATTACCTGCGCGGGTCCTCGGTGAATGGCATCTTCATGAAGCTTTGCATCGACGAGTTTTACCAGGATACCTTGACAGGGTTCTGAAACCGTTGGTCCACTTTTCATCACCTCAACAAAGGCTTCCATGATTAAGTCTCTGGTTTCGAACAAATGCTGTATACCTTTCGTGGTATCGGTGATAATGTTAAGCCCATGTACCCCAAAGACGCCTTTTGCAACCTCTTTATCCATTCCAAGGTCCTGGAGCATCTTAGCAGTCTCTTTCTTGTATTTCTTCACGTTCTCTGGAAGTTCATTATTATAGATGGCTTTCACAATGTTTTCGGGGAGGGGTTCGACTTCGATGTAGAACCGGTTGTGTTTGTTTGGTGATTTCCCCTCGAATTTATAGGGACTTGGTTTGCCGACCGCCTCACGATAGACCACAATCGGCTCTGAGCAGACAATCTCCATCTTATGGTCATTACGGATACGATATTCGGTAATTTCAAGGTGCAGTTCTCCCATCCCGGACATCAGGTTCTCGCCGGTCTCCTGGTTGATTTGCACTTGGATACTTGGATCTGCTTTTGATATCAATCGTAACACCTCAACAAGTTTCGGCAGGTCTTTCATGTTTTTGGCTTCAACCGCGACGGTGACAACAGGTTCGGAAACATGGACGATACGTTCAAAAGGCTCTGCTTCAGGGTTATCGGTGACGGTACTTCCTGCGATTGCATCACGGATTCCGGTTGCTGCAACGATGTTTCCTGCGCTGACGTAGTCAACTGGGATACGATCAGGACCAACCAAGACGTTTACTTGCTGGACTCGATTCTTGTTTGGCATTCCGATCACATATAATTCCTGGCCTCGTTGGATTTTACCGCTGAACATCCGACCAATGGCGACTTCACCAGCATGGGGGTCAAGGATAATTTTTGTAATCATTAAAGAAAGAGGTCCGTCTTCTTTGCACTCCACCATCGCTTTTCCTAAGGGGGTTTCCAGGTCACCACGCCAGATATGAGGGATACGGTATTTCTGCGCTGTCTTTGGTGATGGTAAATGGTCAATAACCATGTCCAAGACGACCGCATGGATTGGTGATTTTTTAGCAAGGGTTTTTTGGTCATTGTTTTTACAATAGTTATACACGTCTTTAAATCCTAAATTAGTTTGTTTCATATAGGGGACTGAAACAGCCCAGTTGTGAAACGCTGAGCCGAAGGCTACGGTTCCGTTCTCGACTTTCACGTTCCATTTTCCTTTGAACTCCTCAGGGACGACACGGTCGAGAAGCTCGTTGAATCTATTGATGATTTTAATGAATCGATTTTGCATCTCTTCAGGGGTGACTCGCAGCTCATTGATGAGCCGGTCGACTTTGTTAATGAAGAGTACTGGTTGGACTTTCTCTCGGATTGCTTGTCTGATGACGGTTTCGGTCTGAGGCATAGCGCCTTCAACGGCACAGACAACGATGATGCAGCCATCGACTGCCCGCATGGCACGCGTAACGTCGCCACCAAAGTCCACATGACCCGGGGTATCAATCAAGTTAATCAGATACTCATGTCCTTCAAATTCATGAACCATGGATGCTGCTGCAGCGTTAATCGTGATTCCTCTGGCTTGCTCTTGTTCATCGTAATCCAGGACGAGCTGTTTTCCTGCGAGATCCTCACTCATCATCCCGCATCCTGCGATCAGGTTATCGGAGAACGTGGTTTTTCCATGGTCGATATGTGCAGCAATTCCAATGTTTCGGATATAATCTAATTTATTCATCAGCACTGTTGCTTTCTGAATATTCTCTTCTTTACGCCCCATACGTTATACACCTTCAAAAATTCATATCATTTTTTTTTCTTTTTTTATCGGGCTGCTTTAGCGACCCGCTCAAGATCATTTTTCTTTGCAACCGCAAAAGATGCAGGATCATTCTTGCTGGCCTTGAGGAGCTCATCAGCAAGACAAGCCTCGATTCTTTTCTTGTTTTTATGACTTGCAGTCATCGCACCAGAGCAGATGTTCCGCAGTGCAATATCCAGTCTGCGTTGAGGTGAAATATCCACGGCTTTCGGAACCATGATACCACCAAACCGCAACCGTGTTGTCTCCTCTTTTGGTGCAGCGTTTTGCAACGCATCCACAAGGACTTGCACGGGATTTGTCTTTGTCCGTTTATCAATAATTTCAAAGGCCATACGCACGACCTTATACGCCTTGGTTTTCTGCCCGGTATACATCTCGGTTTTCATAAGAATATTAATAAGTCGTTCAATAATCGAAAGGTTTGATTTTCCAAACATTTTATTAGCATGTGGTGCACCAAGGAAGAAATCCTTGTTCTCGAGGTTGATGTAGCGTTGCAATCCTTGATCTTCGATTTTCACTGAGCTAATGTCATATTTCGCAAACATCGGGAAAAATGCAATGCTCGGCTGAGGTTCTTTTTTTTCTGCCATAGTTACCGTCTCATTGGTTTCTCAATTTTTCCTTTCACCAACTGGTCTAAGGA
>CAZLDE010000102.1:0-6016 GCA_964558215.1 uncultured Thermoplasmatales archaeon | reverse complement strand
TGTAGAACATGGACCCGGTATCCTGTTAACTTCACACGGCTGACCTCGTTCTTTTATAATAAAAATACACAAGTGAGTCATAAATATCCAGAGAGCACACTTCCATGATTCATATATAAAGCATTTTTAAAAAAGACATAAGAAAACGACGTTTGTAAGGTAGATTCCATCTTTTTTCATCACTTCAAACGGATTAGGCAGATTAACTCATGTTTTATCAACTAAAAATCAAACAGGTTCTTTTGTTTGGTGGGCTGTTGCGCTACTGTAAAAAGCTCAAGAATCGGTTCGATTCGTTGCCTGGAGAACTGATGCTCCTCACAAAGCAAGTGTATAACCCTTTCAGTATCAGGTTTCCTCCATTCAAGGACATAGTCATCGTTGACGGCAGGCTCAAGAAAGAGCTTTCTGACAACAGCAATCTCATCGGAAGATAACGACGGTCCGCTCTCAGATAAATCTTCCAATGCGTTCTCGAGGCTTCCTTTCTCTTGAAGGAGTTTGAGGCTTTTTTTCGGGCCATATCCCCTAACACCATCGTTAAAATCAGTCCCAATAAGGATGGCGATATCAACGAGTTGATTCCGGGAGATGCCGAGTTTCTGAAGACCAGGCTCAAGATGAATGCGTTCCGGATGAACCGTGGTATAAGCTTGTTTATTGGGCAGTTTTCGTTTTTCCGAAGAGGTGAGGTTGCGTACCAGGACCGGTGCTCCAAATAAAAGACAATCGAAGTCTTGTGAACCTACTGCGAACGCGTCACCTTTTTGAACCATGTAACTTGCCTGGGCTTCACCTTCAGAGAGAGCTTGGATATGAGGAATGCCTAATCCATCCAGTAGTTGTCCACTTTGTTCTATGATCTCTGTTGTGACACGGGAGGTCTGTTGTGCTTTTGAACGTGCTGTTGCAAGGTCTCCTTTTTCAAGAGCCTCTTGCCATTGTTTTTCAGCTTGTTCTTTTCGCTCTCGGCGCTGTTGGATGGTTCGTGCTTTCAACGGATGCGGCGGGCCATCGAACACGTATACCGGATGAATCTTGGCATGGATCATGTTTGCGGTTCGATACAGCAACCCAGAAAGATGTGAGGTAATCCTGCCCTGGGAATCTTTCAGTGGTGTACCATCTCGCTGTCGGATGCTGGAGAGGAATTGATGAAGGATATTGTATCCATCAAGGACAATCACACGGTCCTTAAAATCCTCAAACGCACATGGTTCCTTTGTGAATAATTCCCCAAGATCGACACCCATCAGATATCCACATCTTTTCAGGGAATAAATGCCTTTCCCATCACCCGATATGTTTAAAGAAGGAAGGCCTATTCCCTTCTTCGATGAAACGAGACCTTATCTCCATGCTTGATGTAAAAGATGACCTTTCTGACATCATTGGATTGAGTATAAAACTCAAAGCACAGGCGAAGAAGGGAAAACGCATCGAACATATGAAAAGAAAAACCCTGGGTATGATCTTTGAGAAACCAAGCACAAGGACACGGGTGTCTTTTGAGACTGGGATGAACCTGCTTGGTGGTCATGCGATTTTCCTGTCTACTACAGATATTCAACTCGGACGAGGGGAAAGCATCGAGGATACCGCCCTTGTGCTCTCACGTTACGTTGACATAATCATGTACCGGGCGAAGAGTAGCGAGGCGATGAAAGAGCTAGCAACACATGCAACAGTACCAGTCATCAACGGGTTGGACAACAAGGAGCACCCCTGTCAGGTGATTACCGATCTGATGACTATTCAGGAGCATAAAGGAAAACTCAAGGGTCTGCAATTTGTCTACCTCGGGGATGGGAACAACAACATGGCACATTCCTATCTTCTTGGGTGCGGGATAGCAGGGATGAACGTTCGAATCGTCGCACCAAAAAAATACTGGCCGGACAAGTACTACGTAGAAGAAGCAAAAAAATTCGGTGTGAATGTCGAAATCACAGACAAGGTCAAAGACTCAACAAAGGATGCTGATGTGATAGCGACCGACACTTGGGTTTCTATGGGAGACGAGACGGAAAAGGAAAAACGCATCAAGGAGTTCAAGGGATACACCATCGATAAGAAGCTGATGGATGCGGCACGACCAAAGGCTATCTTCCTTCACTGTCTACCTGCGTATTATGGCTATGAAGTAACTAAGGAAGTAGCTCATGGACCACAATCAGTGATTTTCGATGAAGCAGAAAACAGGATGTGGGCACAGATCGGCATCATGGTGACGCTTTATCGGCACATGTTCCCATAGTTGACTAGAATCTCACTAGCAACGGTCCACGCAGGAAGCATCTCTGAGTACAGGGAGATTACATCTGTTGCGATTGTCTTCATATCCGTATGAAACGTTCCGGAGGGAAACCCCCCGATGATGCAGAGCAGATCTCTGTTTTTTTGTCTCTTCAATTCATACAAATACTCATGAAGCTTCTTCGGTGAACCCTCTTTTGAGAAGACGAGGACCAGTTCTGCTTTTTGTTTTTCAACTACTTGTTTCAGGGTCATATGTTGCTCTAAAACCAGCAGTGGATGTGTATCATCAGGGACGACCGTTTTCTCAAAAAGTTGTTCCATGAGCCCAAGGAACCGTTCGTAGTTCCTCATAATCCTTGTCTGTGGACTGACGGTGATGACCTGATTGTTTCTGGTGTGGATAAGAATCTGTAACTGACCTTGTTTATTGACGATGGATTCCAGAGCGGTGAGTAAAAAAAGATGGGCGATATCGGGCCGTCCACGTCTCCGCCCCTCAGAAAGAATGGTCATTGCAGCATGGTCATAGTTTGAATCAAGAAGGATCTGCCGTGGTTGTTTTGCCCGCTGTCTTGCATGGGCAATAACCGCGGGATGACGGTACAGTTCAACGGGCATAGGCTCAAGCTCAGCTTCTGCCAATACCAGGGTCAACATGTCTGTTCCTCAGCTGAGGATCTCTTCAAGTTTATTGTGCTTTGTCGCATAGTGAATCTCTTGAGCGATCCTCCGACCCGTCGAGAGATCAGGTTCAATCAGCTCAGAATACGACGAGCCTCCGATGTAGGGGTTCGTACCTGCGACGATTCGAGCAGAGATCTCAAAGACCTTGAATTCCAGATCTTCCGTCACCACGGTCTCAAGGCAGAATGGTCCGATGATGCCACCGAACAGTTCAAGAGATTTTTCCACAACCGCTTCTCCCATCTTGAAGACCTGCGGGAGGAGTGATTCGCGCATCACGATTGGGATGTTGCCGGTGACGACGAACGTCGGATGAATTCCTAGCTCCTCAAGCTCTGCGATGGAGCCAAGGCGCTGGACCTCATCGATGGTAGTCTCGTCTCGGCGATCCATGGAAAGCAGCTGCAGGCTTCCTTTCGAAAGCTTATAGGCACTATCCTGGATAGGTGAGTAAAAATAATGCAGATAATATCTGGTCCCCATGACGAATTCCTGGATGGTGTATGGTTTATCGTGCTTCACTCGTTTGGAGAACTCTGCGAATGTTTTTGCAATGAAAAACCCTTTTCCGCCTTTCGCGCCATGGTATTTGACGATGACTGGTTTTTCGATGTTTCGGGGGTCTTTTACCTCCTTTGGCATGGTGATGCCTGCTCCCTCAAGCCAGACTCGTTCTTTCTCACGGTCTGACTCCCACATCAGGACATGACGATTACCAAACGTTGGTACCTCAAGGTTCAGAAAATTCTTCGGGCCGAGGTATTCGACAAACGAACCATGGGGTATCACCAGAACGTTTTTCTTTCGGAGTTCCTCTGCGTATTTGGCGATATCCTTGTAATTGTCGACTATGAAAAATTCATCAGGTTTTCCAAGGGGAAACGCATCATAGAATTTCTTTACCTCACCAACCGAGATTCCTAGTGTTTTAAATCCTTCTTTTTTTGCGCCATGGAATATCTGAAGGCTGGAATGCGAACAGACGGTCGCAATCGTGAGATTTTTTGTATC
Source organism: uncultured Thermoplasmatales archaeon (assembly GCA_964558215.1). GTDB lineage: Archaea > Thermoplasmatota > E2 > DHVEG-1 > DHVEG-1 > SM1-50. Next base: position 2,062 of record CAZLDE010000102.1, on the reverse strand, counting down.
ATAGGTGGAGAGTAGTTCTTTTATGTTCACTTCAGCCATAGGTCATCTGACTCCCAATTGGAGGATAACGCTGCGCCGTATTTTATCAGTTTCGCTACACAAAAAGAACAAAAATTATTGATTAGTACCGCTTCTTGTTGTCCCGCAGACCCTCGACAATTTCCTTGCCAAAATCAGTCAGACGATATAATTTGATATCCCGATGTTTGCCTCCCTCGATCTGCTCGACGAGATTCAGGCTCATGAGTGATTCATCATCACGGTACCGGGAATTCATCCCACGGATCGCCCCAATAACGTTTGTTGGAGTGGTCTTAACGTTGTAGGCAATCTCAGAGGTGTAACTGCCGCTTGGGCTAATCTCAAACAGGTAATCTGCTATCTTTTTTCGCACGCTACTTCTCCGAAGCGACCTGATAATAAGAGGTTTAATCATCTCTGGAGAAATAACTGCTTTCTCTCCATCCTGCATCCCATTCCACTTAGTAGAATTGGAATTACGTATCCTATTAATAAACTAATCGGTTCGATGTCATCGCATGGGCAAAAAAATTTCGTTTGAAACGAAACAGATAAATGCGGGTTTTTGTTTATGGGTTGTTGAGATGGGATACCTATGTCAATTAAGAAAGAACTCTTAAATGAACTAACAGAACGTCAGCTCAAGGAACTTGCGGAAAGCAAAGGGATTGTCTTTAAGTTGAACACTGTGCAGAAGAAATACTATGAGAATTGGGCTGAGAAAGACAAACTTGTGGATTTGATGACGACCAATCATCATATCACGGTTCCGGAGATAGAACGTTTCATTCAAGCAAAGAAATAATAGCTCTTCATCTGCTTGTTTTCACATCTACTTTTTTACAGTAGCGTTGAAGAGAACAGCGGCTGCAGTACGGTGAGACTGGTACGCAAATCGTTTGTCCGAATCTGACAAACAGATCGTTGAAATCATCCCAGTAGTCTGAGGGCAGGATTTTGAGTAACGCTTGTTCGGTCTCCTCAGGTGTCTTTGTCTTTATCCATCCGAGTCTGTTTGGGATCCGATGGCAATGGGTGTCTATGGGGAGATATCCATGTTTCTTATGGCCATAGACCATGACGATGTTTGCTGTTTTCCTACCGACTCCTTTGAGGCTGAGGAGCCCCTCCATGCTGTCTGGGACGTTCCCTTGGTATTTGTCAAGAAGTGTCTGTGAAATTTCCTTGATTCTCTTCGCCTTGGTCTTGTAGAAACCCACTGGGTAGATGTAGGCTTCAATTTGTTTGTCAGTCAATTTGATGATGTCCTGCGGAGTGTGATGCTTGGTGAGTAATCGGTGTGACGCCTGGGCGGTGACTTCGTCTTTGGTCCGCAGGCTCAGGATACAGGAGATCAAGGTGACAAACGGGGTTTCAGGGATGCCTTGCTTCTTTTTTGAGACAATCGGCGTCCCATAGGGAACCATTTGTTTTTTCAATTCCTGAAAGATCGTATCGATGTGTTGGATTCGTGTAGGCATAGGTATCTGAATTGATAAAGTGTTAAAAGAATGTTTTTAGAAAAAAAAGAAAAAGAAAATGACGTTTTGTTTATCGTCGTTTTCTGAGAAGGATCAATGCAACTGCGACTGCTGCGACGACGAAGAGAAGTTCGAATCCAGGTGTGTTTGTCTCAGAGCCTGACCCATCGGTGTCTGAACCATCGTCCGTTCCATCATTACCATCGTCGTCATCGGTTCCATCGTCCCCGGTGTCATATCCGAATTTATCATTCGGAGCCCAGTCACCCCACCATTCATTTGTTAAATCCCCAAATGTTGTTGTGTACTCTGCTGCATATCCCCAAAGATCCACGTTGGATGTATCACCAATCGCGTTAAGTTCAATACTTAGGGTATCACCAGAAACAGTGACATTTTCTTCTGATGTAAAATTCATTCCCATCATTCCGAAACCGCCACCCTCCCCATTTGTATAGGAGAACCAATAATGTGTGTCTGTGCTATTATAGTAGACCCAATAAAAGACTTTATCTGACGTTTGGATAGAACCCGCGACTTCCATTTTCAATGTTATTTTA
>CAZLDE010000101.1:0-6024 GCA_964558215.1 uncultured Thermoplasmatales archaeon | reverse complement strand
ATGCTATTCATTCTTTTTTTTTTTTTCAGAATCATTCAGAATTTTTGATAGCCCTCGACAGAAAATATAAAGAATCATAACATCATAAACCATCGGGATAGTTATACAATGCAAAATATTGTGGTAGCGTCAAAAAAAGAACTTGTTGCGTTTTTATGGGATGTTGATCCCGCTATTAAAAAAATCCTTAAAAAATCAGAGTCTCTTCGACACGCAAGAGAACAGATTTTTGACTATTTGAATTCACTTGATAGACATTATACGAGTATCTACGCAGATGAGTACTTCAAGGGGTTGCATGCTATTGAGAAAAACAACGCCCGAGAATGCATCAAGGTTTTTAAAAACGTTATTCGGACAGAAAATGAACGGATAACGCATTTCTCAGCACTCCATGCACTTCTGAATCTAGCTAAAAATAAACAGTCCGCTCTTGATCATGTCGATGCTGGTTTTTTGTCTGAATTCATCAATTTGTTCAAGGGAATAAACGGAAAATCAGAGAAAACCGATGATGTATTCATTCTGTCTTCGGACAGTGCCGAGGCTTCGTTGATGCGAAGTGAAAAGCTTGACCGATATGCAAATAAGATGAACGAGTATCTGAGCCGGTATAAGAGTGGTTTAGAACCCGAGTTGATCTCTAAACAAAACGTGCTCAAAGAGAAAATATTAGGTTTTTTTCAGGGGACTGAAGCGGATTGGAGGTCGTATCAGTGGCATCTTTCCCATGTGATACGAGAGAAAAAAACTCTTGATTCTTTAGTGTCTTTGGAGGATGACGAACGAGAGGGATTGGAGATAGCTGAAAGAAATCAGATTCCGTTTGAGATCACCCCGTATTATTTGTCATTGTTTGATGAAAAGGGTCGCACGAGAGATGATCAAGGCATACGAGCACAGGTTCTGCCAAGTAAAACGTATTGTGTGAATGTCGTTGAGAATCGGAAAAGACATATTGACATGGATTTCATGGGTGAGAGATCAACAAATCCTATTGAGGGGATCACAAGGAGATACCCACAAATAGTGATTCTAAAACCGGTCAACGTCTGTCCTCAGATCTGTGTGTATTGTCAGCGGAATTGGGAGTTGGAACCCTCTACGGAAGTAAAAACAAAAGAGGAGGATATGAATAATGCAATAGAATGGGTCCGTCAAAATAAGTGCATCAACGAAGTGTTGGTCACTGGTGGGGACCCGTTTATTCTCCCAGATTCTTATCTTGATGATATGCTCCAGAAGTTGGCATCAATCGATCATGTCGAACGGGTCCGTATCGGCACACGAACCCTTGTGACTCTTCCGTTTAGAATCACCGAGGAGCTTGTTGAGATTCTTCGGAAGTATCATGAGGTCGGGAGACGAGAAGTCTGTGTGGTGACGCATTTCGAGCATGTCGGTGAAATAACACCAGATGTAGTTGATGCGGTAACGAAAATACGAACCGCTGGGATGAGCATCTACAATCAGCAAGTGTTTACATATTATACCAGCTTGAAGTATCAGACCGCTGCGTTACGGAGGGTATTGAAAGTGAGTGGGATCGACCCGTATTACACTTTTAACACGAAAGGTAAAGAGGAAACCATTGATTTCAGGGTCCCGATCGCACGGATTCAACAGGAACGAAAGGAGGAGGCACGGTTTTTACCTGGGCTTGTCAGGACAGATGAACCTGTGTTTAATGTCCCGAAACTGGGGAAGTCGCATTTGCGAGGCTGGCAGAATCACGAGATAATCATGATGTTAGGCTCCGGGCAGCGGGTCTATCGTTTTTATCCCTGGGAATCGAGTGTCACTTTGGTTGATACCTATCATTATACCGATGTCTCCATCTATGATTACCTGAAGCGACTCTCAGCTGATGGGCAGGATATTGACGAGTATAAAACGATCTGGTATTATTTCTAAGCAGATGTGTAAAAGGACCCCGAGTAGTTAATTGATAACTGAATCAACTTTTTTTTTTTTTTGTGTGTGTTTTATTGCAAGAACTCTTGGTAGATCTCTGAGGTTCTTAGGGTGATGATATCCCAACTAAACTTCTTAAGCACTTGCTCTCGGGCATTCTTCCCCATCTGTATCTGTTGTTCTCTGGATTCCAAGACCTGTTTAATGCCCCAGGCGATATCAGCAGGGTCATAGGGATTCACGTGTCGACCACATTGATATTCACCTGATGGAATCACCTGTTCCCTCATCCCATTGGTCCCACGAGCCCCGACCACTACTGGTTTTCCCATGGACATCGCCTCTGTGCAGACAATACCAAAAGGCTCATACAGGGACGGAAGCACGACAACGTCACTTGCAGCATAATGAATAATACGTTCTTCTTCGCTTACAAATTCATTTCTGAGTATAACCTTTTGTTGTAGCCTTAAATCTCTTATCATCTGCTGAAGGCTTGCTTCCATGTCGCCTACACCAAGTATCACCAATTTTGTCTTTGGGAACTCGTGCAGGACCGCTGGCATTGCTTGTATCAGATTATCTGCACCTTTTACTTTTACGAGACGGCCAACAAATAGAAGCATCATCTCATCAGCTGAAATTCCATAGGTCTGTCGAAGGGAAGCGATGTCCTGTGGCTTGATACGCCCGGGGTCATATTTCCTCGGGTCAACCCCGTTCCAGCACACCCGGATTTTTTCCGCTGGAAACCCAAGGTACTCAAGCTCTTGTTTCATCGCATGGGACACAGTAATAATACCATCCGCGTTTCGCGCTCCTTCAAACTCGATCTGTTTAATAGTAGGTGAACCACCTCCAAGGGAACGTCCTCCTTCAGTTGAATGAACATGAAAGATCAACGGTAACTTCAATTCTTTTTTTGCTATCATACCACCGATGATACCTAACCAGTCATGTCCATCGATGATATCAAAACTGCGGCTCTGTGTTCGTACTAGGGAATGGACGAGCTGGTTTGCAGAGGATATATTGTAATTGATGACATCTGCAAAAAACTTGAAATGCGAGCCCCATGAGTGTACATCTTGATTTGCGAAGAGTTTGAAACTGGATGTGAGGTCAAGTGTTTTTGGTCGGTACACTTCAACACCATTCCATTTCTCCGATGTAGAAAAATTATTATCACTGTTTAATGCAAACACGGTCACCTTATTGCCAAATGATGCTTGTTTTTGTGATAACTCCGTAGCAAACGTCCCCAAACCACCCCAGATCGTTGGAGGGTACTCCCAGGAGAAGTGAACAATGTTCATGGTTGTTGTTTGGTTTTGAATGTATATAGAACTCTTCATCATTTGTGCATCCGTCCTTATCAAAAAAACGAATGCGCCTTATGATTAATAAAATAATCGCATTTATCAATAATCGAGACAAAATCATGGAATTTTTCTCTGTAGAAAAATTATTAAACGTACACCTGTTTAGAAAACAAGTGGGATTTTCATCACTAGCAATAGATTAATATTAGTTACAAATAGAGAACCATATATTCATAGAAAAATAAAAAACGAAATTTTATGTAAAAAATCTATCGGAGGGGTGATTTCTGCACTTGACCCGCTTATACAAAAACATAAAGGAGTATGGATCGCTTGGGGAAGCGGAAATGCCGATTATCTCGTTACTGATTCAAGAAAAAGACTTAAAGTACCAATAGAGAAGCCTACCTATGATTTAGTACGAGTCCCCCTGACAAAAAAAGAAGTCGAAGATTATTATCATGGGTTTTCGAATCGAGTGTTATGGCCGCTTTTTCATTTGTTTATAGAAAAAATGCAACCAAAAGAACATTACTGGAACGCCTATCGAAAGGTAAACAAGAAATTTGCAGAAGCGGTCCTTAAGTAATCAAAGAAAAATGATTACATTTGGGTTCATGATTATCAGTTATCCTTAGTCCCATTTCTTGTGAAACAGAAAAAACCAACTGCAAAAATAGCATTTTTTTGGCATATCCCTTGGCCTCCCTGGGAAATCTTCTGTACTCTTCCATGGAGAAACGAACTGCTTGAGGGAATCCTTTCGTCCGATTTTATTGCTTTTCATACCTCCTCGTATGTATCCAATTTCATCAACTGTGCACAGAGATTGCCTGGGGTCAAAATCGACACCCGAAAGAAAACAATAAATTTTAAAGGACATAGCACAAAGATTAAACATTTTCCCTTAGGCGTATCGTATTCTGAATATAATCGAATCGCAAATTCTCCTCCCCTTTTAAAAAAGGCAGAGAAATTAAAAATACTCTATGGCAACAAAAAAATCGTCCTTGGAATAGATCGTCTTGATTATACCAAAGGGATTTTACATAGGATAAAAGCATTTGAATTATTTCTAGAGGAAAACCCGAAATACAGAGAAAAAGTAGTCCTAGTCCAGATTGCTTCTCCCAGTAGATACAAGATCGAGGAATATATGGCGATGAAAAAGGAACTCGATGAGACCGTCGGCAGAATCAATGGTAAATATCGAAACGAGACATGGACACCTGTGATGTATTTCTCCAAGGAAATCTCACAGAACTCTCTGTTAGCATACTATAGGATATCGGACATCGGTTTGCTCACCCCGCTTAGGGATGGGATGAACCTGATAGCCAAAGAGTTCATCGCCTCAAATAACGAAAACACGGTATTGATATTAAGTGAATTTGCAGGCGCATCAGAGGAATTTACCGAAGCATTAATGGTGAACCCCTATGACCTTCATTCGATTAGCGGGGCGATTAAAACTGCAGTAGAAATGCCCCTTGAGGAAAAAAAACGTCGTTTTCAGTCATTGAAAAAAAAGGTCAAAAACCACGACTCCGAATGGTGGTACAGCAATTTCCTGAAAGAATGGGAACGAATCTATGTCTGATTTTCTTAATGACCATCTCCTTTGTTTACAGAAAAAAATAATGAAATCAGATCACATCTTTTTGTTTTTAGATTATGATGGAACCTTAGTTTTCTTTAAAGAAAAACCAACAGATGTTACAACCCCTGAGAATGTAAAAAACATCATCAGACAGTTGATAAAAAACCAAAAAATGACGGTGATTATCGTCACCGGTCGACCGTTACAAGAGATAAGAAAGTTACTCAACATACGAGGATTATCGTTCATCGCGCTTCATGGACTTTCCATCAAGGCACCAAATGAACCGCAGTATAGCTGGGAACAAGCAAATCAAGTGCGATCACTTGTGAAGGCGATAAAAAATGACATGCAAGAAAAACTCAAAGATTATGAACAGGCGTACCTTGAGAATAAAGAACTTACACTAGCACTTCATTACCGACTCCTTCCTACTAAAAAAGCACGTCTGCTCCGTGAAGCATTTATAACAACAGTTCGTACCCTTGACAAAAAAAAGATGCTTGAGACTATGAATGGAGCAAAGGTCCTGGAAGCAAGACCGAAAGGATGGAACAAAGGAAAAGCGGTTGAACTATACATGATTCGTCATGAGAAAAGGAAAAACATTCTTCCGATTTATATCGGAGATGATATTACAGACGAAGACGCATTTCGCGGTCTAAAAAAAAAGGGAATCACCATCCATGTCGTCAATACATCAAAAAGAAAAACAGCAGCCCGGTACTGGGTCAACAATCCTGATGAGGTTTTTTCCTTTCTTCAGTTTCTTCATCAGAAACTATATTAAAACTAACATCATTGTTTTCATGTCAAATATTTTTTTTAGAGAAAAATACTTCAATAAGACGTACATTTACGTATAAATAAAATACAACCGAAATAGTGGATGCACCAGGAGAAAAAATATGACTATAATTACAATTAAATCTCTTGATAAATATCAAGAAATCGTTGGAGAATCACTCATTCAGAAAATCCGGGATGAGGCTTCTCCGTTATCAGAAAAAAAAATGGTTCATATTAACTCAACGTATCAAGGCGGTGGGGTCGCAGAGATACTTAATAGTTTAATTATCCTCCTCAATGATGTTGGCATTGAGACGGATTGGCGGATTCTTCACGGGAACCTTGATTTTTTTATCATCACGAAGAAATTTCATAATGCACTTCAGGGCGATAGAATAA
>CAZLDE010000100.1:0-6029 GCA_964558215.1 uncultured Thermoplasmatales archaeon | reverse complement strand
GTCTATGAGATAGATCATGCACCGGTGATCGCTGATCTGGATAACGATGGACGGTTGGATGTGTTTATCATTGGCGGCTATGGGATTTCTAATCCATGGACTAATAATCATGGCCGTGCGTATGCCCTTACTGCTGGTGATGGGTCTGGTCAGGGCTGGCTGATGTTCCGTCATGACCCGCTGCATAGCGGGTGTTTTACTATACCAGAAAATCAACCTCCCTCTGGGGGGAATATCTCGGGTCCTGTGTATGGGAAACCCGGGGTGAACTACACGTTCTGCATTAGCGTCTCCGACCCTGATGGTGATACTCTTTGGTGTCTCTGGGACTGGGGTGACGGGACGGACAGTGGGTGGGTAGGGCCCTTTGCCTCTGGCCAAGAGATTTGTATGACCCATGCATGGGCAGAGGAAGGAATCTATGGGATCCGGGTGAAGCTAAAGGATACATACGGCACGGAGAGTGACTGGTCTGAGGTATTTACCATCGTCATCGATGGGACAGCTCCCAATCTCTTTTTCCTTACGCCAAAACAGGGATGGATATATCTTTTTGACAAACCATTGGTTCCGATTTTTATCAGGACGATCATTGTTGGCTCGGTGACAGTCGAAGTCTTTGCTGTTGACAACGAGTCTGGGGTGTCTGATGTGGAATTCTCCCTTGATGGTGATGTTACCGCAAAATTCAATAGCACTGAAAATAACACGTATCGTTGGACTTGGGATGAACGTGGTTTTGGTTTTCGTTGTCTTTTGGGTGCGAAGGCGACCGATCGGGCAGGGAATTTTGCTGAGATTAGGATGCAGGTTAAGAAATGGCTATAATTTTTTTTTAAAAAGTAGATGAAAAAAACGATTCATGACCGTATGCAGGGATATGTATCTATAAAACCTAAATTATGTGTCATGTTAACACGTGTTGAATCATGTTTATATAGTGAGACCTGATGTCCGTCGGATTGTGAGGAGAGGAGAGAGTTATCCCCTTATCTTTTTTCATATTTTTCCTCTCTCTCCTCTTCAATAACCACTTCTTTAACGATACAACACGACAAACCCAGAAAACGCCTCGTCACTCTTCAACGGCACCATCTTAACATCAGACACCTGCGCACGCGCAGGCCCAATCCAACACCACGCGATCATCTCATCAAGGGCTTCCTTTTCACCCTCGAACACCGCCTCAACGTTCCCATCAGCCATGTTCCTGACCCATCCGAAGATCCCTAACTCATCTGCCTTCTGCTTCGTGCTGGCACGATACCACACACCTTGGACTTTGCCGGAGATAATAACATGGACTCGTGTTTTCATACAATCCACGCTCTAAGGTCTGAATCGCAGAAGCGTCCGCGGGAACGGGATCGTATCTTTGATGTTCTCCGCCTTACAGATCCAGGCGACCAGCCGCTCCACCCCCAGACCATAGCCTGAATGCGGAACGGAACCATACCGCCGTAAATCAAAATACCACTGATAGTTCCGCACGTTCTCACCCATCTGCGTCAACCGCTCTGTCATCGCAGCGATATCGGTGCTCCGCTGCGACCCACCGATGATCTCCCCGTACCCCTCCGGTGCGATCATATCAAAACACAGCGCAGTCCGCGGGTCCTTGGCATCCTGCGGTTTATAGAACGCCATGATCTCCAAGGGATAATTCGTCACCACCACCGGGGTCTTGAAATGGTTCATCAATTTATCCTCTTCAACGGTCCGAAGGTCTTTTCCCCACTCAATATCCATCCCTTCTTTTTCATTCAAAATCCCCAACGCCTCTGAATACGTAATCGTGGGAAACTCAGCGGCAACAACCTCCTGCAATTTGCTGATATCTTGACCAAGCGACTCCAGGTCGTTTTTATTCTTTTCCAGGACCTTCGTGAGAATATACCGCACTTCCTCCTTTGCCAGGGCAACCGCATCAGGCAGCTCCATCCAGGCAGCCTCCATCTCCGCCATCCAGAACTCAGACAGATGCCGGGACGTCTTGGACCGCTCCGCACGGAACGTCGGCCCCATGTTATAGATTTTTTCCAAAGCAAAAATCCCTGCCTCCGCATACAGCTGCCATGATTGAGAAAGATACGTTTTATCCTCATAGTACTTCACCTCAAACAATGTCGAGCCCCCCTCGCATTGGTTCGGTTGTAACACTGGTGCATCAAACTCATAAAACCCATGATCTCTGAAAAATGAATGAAGAGCACCAACAACCGTCGAACGGACCTTCAACACCGCTGTCAATTTTCGCGATCGGATCCACAGATGCCGCTGGTCAAGCAGAAACTCCGGGCTCTGATCCTTTGTAATCGGGAACGGCTCAGCGAAATTCACCACAGAAAGACTCGTCACCTGTAGCTCATAGCCACCAGGAGCCCGCTTGTCCTCCTTGACCGTCCCAGTAACCCTCACCGATGACTCAATAAGAGCCTTAAGGGCATCTTCAAACTCCGTGTCAGGCAGATTCCCTTTTTTCACAGTCGCCTGCAACACCCCCGTAACATCACGGAGGACCATGAAAACAATGTTACCGCTGCTCCTGGTCCGATAGATCCATCCCCGAAGATGGATCGATTTTCCTATGTATTCTCCCGTCAATATCTCTTCTACTTTGGTCCATTTTGTTTCCGGCATACTCGTTAACCTACTATGGGGGATATGTTTGTTGCATTTATGAATTACGGTGAATCATGCAATTCATCCCAACCGCAATGGAAAACGTTTTAACCGGTTTTGAAATAACGCTCTCTACGCATCGATGCCCCGAGGGTTATCCTTAAATATAGCCTCTTTTATTATTGGCAATACTTTCTTGTAGTATTCAAAGTACTATATAGAAAAAGATTGTACGCTTAAAACGGGGTATCATCTTGGCAGAAAATGAAAAATCACCAGAAGAAAAGAAACAACAATCAACCAAAGAATCAGAGGAGACACCAATACCTGAAAAGAAAGAGGTCTCTGAAGAACAACGGAAAGAAACACCGGGAGTTGAAAAAGGAGCGGTAAAACCAGATCAACAACGGAAAAAAGAGAAAAAAGGAAAACAACCTGCCAAGGACGACGAACCTTCGAAGAAAAAAGAACACGATGAAAATTTCAACTATATCATTCGTATCGTTAACACCGATATCAACGGGGAAAACAACATCGTCCAAGGTCTCACCCAGATAAAGGGAATCGGTCGGCATATGGCCACGTTCATAGCGGACACCGCAGGGGTCGACCGGAAGCTAAAATTCGGTAACCTCCCAGAACCTGAGATTGAAAAACTCAAGGAGGTTCTCGAGAACCTTGATGAGTATGCCCCCGCATGGATGCTGAATTATCAGAAAGATATGTACACCGGAGAAAACATGCATTTAATCAGCACTGACGTGACAGGACGCTTACGAGATGACATTAACATGATGAAGATGATACGATCCTACCGCGGGGTTCGCCATGAACTCGGACTCAAAGTACGGGGACAACGCAGCAGTTCGAACGGCCGAAAAGGATTAGCACTTGGTGTCTCAAAACGACGAGAAGCACCCGCCTCCGCAGGCAAGAAAGAAGAAACCAAGGAGAAATAAGGTGGTGTAAATGAGTAGTCAGAAATTCCCACGAAAAAAATATGAGACCCCCTTGCATCCCTGGAAAGAGAGCAGAATCAAATCCGAACGGGAGCTTATAAAAAAATACGGATTGAAAAACCACACAGAGGTCTGGAAGGCAAAAACCTACCTGGGGAAACACAGAGAACAAGCAAGGGAACTGCTTGCAAAGGTAGGAACAACAAACCCGCAGATTAAGAAAGAAAGCGATCAGTTGCTGTTGCATCTAACTCGGATGGGTATTCTTTCAATGGGTGCATCACTTGATGATGTGCTTGCCCTTGAAACCGAATCAGTCCTTTCAAGACGCCTCCAAACCCTTGTCTATCTCAAAGGTTTTTCCAGCACCCCCTACCAAGCTCGTCAGTTGATCTGCCATGGTCATGTCGCAGTTGGTGGAAAAAAAGTAACTGTCCCCAGCTACATGGTGGCAAAGGATGAGGAAAGTCAGATTCAATACACGATTCGATCACCGTTAAACGAGCTGTCACATCCAGCCCGACCAAAAGGTGATGCATACAAGACCGCTGAAATGGGTATACCACTACAGGCTCCTGTTGAAGATAAATCTGGCGCCGTGATCACCGCATCACCACAACAGCCATCAGCATCAGCGCCGCAGACCACGCAGGCACCATCAGAGGCAGTCGTAGAGGTTCCACAACAACCAGCTCCTCTCGTACCACCCCCCCCAACGGAAAAACCAGTAGCGGAAAAACCAAGAGAGGAAAAACCAGACAAACCCGCTGAAAAACCAAAGGAACACGGCAAAAAAGATAAGAAAACAGAAGAGGCGTAAGATATGGCACGAAAAGGGATAGCACATATTTATTCTTCCTTTAACAACATCATTATAACCATCACAGACTCCACGGGAGCGGAAACGATTACCAAATGCTCAGGTGGTATGGTGACCAAATCAGCAAAAGACGAAGGATCACCCTATGTTGCGATGAAGGTTGCACAAGTCGTCGCAGAGGCCGCGATCGAAAAAGGATTTGACAGTGTCAATATCAAGATTAGTGGGAAAGGTGGGAAGAAAGGCGGTAACCCTGGTCGTGGGGCTCAGACCGCGATACGGTCATTGGTCCGTGCAGGGTTACGGATTGGTACAATCGAGGATGTGACACCCCATCCACATGATGGATGCAAACCAAAAGGTGGAAAACGAGGACGTCGTATCTAAGGTGGATGTATGAAAGTCAAAACCGTCGAGCTGAAGGGAAATAAAGGAGTGTTAAAAATAGAGGACACCGATGTCTATTTCGTCAACTCTTTGCGGCGTGTCATGCTTGCAGAGCTACCGAAACTTGCTATCGATGATGTGATTATTTATGATAACACGAGTGCTTTGTTCGATGAACTCATCGGTCATCGGCTTGGATTGATCCCAATCCCGACGGATTTATCGATTCTCACGTTTCGTTCTGAATGCAAATGTGAAGGCAAGGGTTGCCCAAGCTGCACGGTCCGATACACCCTCAGCAAGGAAGGGGAATGCGTCGTTTATTCAGGGGATCTCCAACCGGAACATCCCAGTTTTGCGATAACGGAAACCACAATCCCCATCGTGGAGCTGATGAAAGATCAACGAGTTATCCTTGAAGTCGAAGCCGTTCTTGGACGAGGCCGAGATCATGCGAAATGGCAGGGTGTTCTTGCTCCTCGGTACAAGATGGAGACAAAAATCACCGTTGATAAAAAACACCTTAATGAGGTCAAAGCCTCCATCGAGCAGCTGCCAAAGGATCTTGTTGAGCTGAAAGGAGAAAAACTGGAGTTAAAGGACCCTTCAAAGGCATCAATTCTGGAGGCATATCTTGAGAAACTTAAACCTGAGTTCATCACGATATCAAAAGACCCTTCGAAACTGCTTTTCAGCTTTGAGACCGATGGGTCGATGAGTGCGAAAGCCGCGTTACAGCAGTCCGTCAATATCCTTGCGAAGAAATATGAGGAATTTCGTGGGCTGCTCAAAGAACTCTAAACCGGTTGTTTCTACCGAAAACTCTTTTATCTGTTTTTTCTTTTTGCTTTGCAAAAATCATCGTGGGCCTGTGGGGTAGCTTGGTATCCTTGTGGCTTCGGGAGCCATAGACTTGCGTTCAAATCGCAACAGGCCCATCCGGCTCTCTCGGAGGAAACTCAGGCGACAGGTCCGATTTTGGCGTTCTGTTGGTTTTTTTCATGTCCCGCTTTCCCGCCATCTGTGATGGTTTCAGGGCGAGACTGACCCAATCCACTGGAAGGATGCTATAATAACTGATTGCCTGGGCGATGTATGTGTTCGTTGTGGCGCTTGTTTCGTGTCCGAGCCATTTCTGGACATGGAACACGTCGAAGGTTTTGGTTTCGACCTTGGTTTTGATTAAACGGGCAACGGCGCACCAGTGACGCATGTCGTAGGGGCGATAGTCTTCCCATACT
>CAZLDE010000099.1:0-6035 GCA_964558215.1 uncultured Thermoplasmatales archaeon | reverse complement strand
GTATAATTCATACCAATCCCGGAAAATAATTAATGTTAACGCCGTTCATTACTCTTTCAAATAATAAGCGACACCAATGATTTTTTATATGAGTTTTTACACTCGTTAGTGATGACACGAAAAATAAAACTCCCTAACGAGGTCGTTGAACAGATACGAAAAGCAGTTCAAGGTGGTAAATCAAAATACAAGGTATCCCAGGAACTGACGATACCGTATAAACGGATATTGAAGTATACCAAAGATATTCCTGCCGATCGGGGTATACCGATAGAATTACGGAAGAGAATCCGTCAGGAAGTCATAGCAGGTAAATCAAAACGCAGAGTTGCGATGGAGCTTGATGTCTCGGAATCCACGGTTCAGTATTACACTAAAGATATGTGTCTTACTCCTTTCCGAAAGCTCAACATTCCAGATAAAAAACTGGAGTTGATGAAGGATTTGTTACAGGATGGTTATGCGTTTGCATCAGAGCGTTATGGGAGCCAAGAGTATAATCGGCTGAAGGAACATTTTCCGAATATCTCTAAGGTGAAGATGCATGACAAGGTTATCTTTTTTCTCGAAGGAAACGAAAACATAGCTACAGAGGCATTTTTGAACACTACAAGCAAGAGGATTATCAGTTATCAAGAGTTGAAGCAGGTCACGGATGTTTTTGGTGCAGATTTGAATAATTCTGAGAAAAAAGCCGTCCTTGGTAGAAATCAAGAAAAGATTAAGAGAAAAATGCGGGGTTTCCAAAATACGTCAAAATCAATTCTTAAGGAGGCTCAAGAGAAAATTGATGATTTCCTTGGTAGATTTTTGCATTCGGGGCTACTGTCCCTCCAGTAGTTCCGAAAGTAGGTCTTAAAATTTAGAATACAAGTCAAAATTCGTGGGTCCCCCAGACGAACGCATGTTTAAGGAAAAAACCATCATTACTCTGATGTGGATCTCTGATTTCATCAGTTAAGGCATCATAAGCAACAGAAATACTTGTTCCAACGGACAATAGGATTATTCCAATGACCGAAAGCTTCAGCATAGTGTTATTCTTCCTTCTATTAAAGCAGGTAATATTGTTATTCTTTGGTTTCATTTAAACACTCGTTTTTATCCAATACTATTAAAGATACGGTTAAAATCTTTTGTCCAAATACCTACAGTAAAACCAAGAAGATAACAATCATCATCATAGATTCCATCGAACATGATTTTTAAACCGATATATCCATAGAGTTCACCATACATATTCCCCTTAAAAATTTTTAATCCTAATACACCAAGTGTCGATAAATTACAACCAGTGAAATCTCCAGCTAACACAATAGAGGCTGGATTAAGGTAACTTAAATGAAGGATCATTCTCGCTAGGTAAAAACAACTATTATAGAGCAATAATAGTGACGGAATATATAGGATACCGAAAAAAAAATGGATAATTTCTAGGGTAAGGACTATCATAAGAAGTGGAACGCTGATTAGATTAATCGGAGTGACAAGTATAGGGTTGAATATCTGTCCAATGGTTATACAGAAAAAATTCGATTCATTCAAACTCTCGGTCTTCTTGGTTATTGATTCGAGTAGATGTATCATTTTTTTATTTAGATACTCACCCATTACCAATTCCTCTGCAGTTGAAACAGACATTCCTAAGGGCAACAATCCATTGTTATTCAATTCCTCAATAGCGGTATGAATCAATGATCTAACCTCTGTTTTTGATTTCGCATCCTTTATATTATTCTGAAGATTGTCAAATAGTTTCTTAACCTCTTCAACTTCTTTGGTGGTGAGCTTCACTGTATTGTTTCCATATCCCTGGATACCACAAGCTTGAGAGGTGACCTCCACCAGGTCATCCTCTTGGGACGCTTTCACGGTGTTGAAGTTGATAGTTGGTGCTATGGTCACACCAACGAACAAGAGAATGATTCCTATTACCAATAATTTCTTCATCTATATCCTGCCCCTATGGTTTTAGTAACGATGTTCTATTATAAATTCGTTTATTTCTACATCAAGACAATATTATTGTCTTACCCCATAAACGGTCATACCAAACCAATCAAAAGCGAAAATGCAGCATCGATGAGGTCCTATGATTCCCAGATGACGCAGTGCATCAACTTGGCATGCTTCGATATGCATCCAAATGTCTTCATCGTTTGAACCATATGGACCATATCCGATGACATGAATCGTCAAGTCAGTTTCATTCTCGTTCCAAATTTCGAAAGAAAGTGCCCAATCCTTTAAACAATGCTCGTAGGTCCCCCAGACGAACGCATAGTTAAGGAAAAAACCTTCACCACTCTGATGCGAGGTTCTGAGTTCATCAGATAAAGCATCATCGTAAGTTACACCAACAAGTGAACTAGCATCTCGTTCTATGGACGCTTCGCTTTCCACTGGGGGAACGACGCCTAGTCCAAGAAAGAGAAACATTACCGCCAAGATCATGAAAAGTTTCTTCAAAGAAACCATGTATTCACCAACATAATAGAAAAATAAAACCTTCTCCTATAAATAATTTTGCTAAGATTGGGGCTGTAGAAATCCTTTATTTTTAGAATTACTATCATCCCACCCATAGGAGGTGAGACGGGGATGCGCCTCACCAGTGTAATTAAGGATGGGATGATAGTCTTAAAAAGAATGCAGGTACCACTATCTAGCAGTACGTTCTCCAAGAGAACCTATACCATACACCAACACCTACTCTATCTAAGTATCAAAGAAGTCCAACAACAAAGTTACCGAGATTGCCGGGATTTCTTCGACGAGTTCAATCAACTCCAAGAAGCACTCGGATTAACCAAAGTGCCACATTTCACAACACCACAGAAATGCCTCCAACGATTTCCACCTCGCTGGTACAAGATGCTTCTCAAACACTTGATCTGCCTGATCAAATCACGAGCCAACGCCGTCATCGACGGTACAGGGCTTCTCCAGAAAAAAACAAGTTTTTCATATATCAAACGGATAGGACGCGACATCCACAGACGTGATTTCTTCAAAATCATTCTCGTCATCGATCCGGATGATGGACTCATACTCTCCCATAAGGGTGTTCATGGCAACTGCCATGAATCCCCCTGGTTCATTCCCCTGCTTGATGAAATCCCCCTTCCGCTCGATGAGATCTGCAGCGACAAAGGATTTGACTCTGAGAAAAATCAACGATATGTTATCATAAAACGAAAAGCACACTCCTATGTGGACATCAGAGATAAACCGAAACGTGGACGATATCGAAAACAGACCTACCGGAAGAAACAACACGATCGCGATCAATGGAATTTGCGGTATAAAAAAATGAGAAACTGCATTGAATCAAAAAACTCTGCGTACGAAGCAGCCGCGACATCAACGGAACCACCCCAATAGGAAACGAATACATCAACGTGTACTCAGCAAACGCCCCGAACGCAGGATGGGTACCAAAACTCATCATCACATATCGAAACCAATCCAAAATCAAGAACACCGGGGAGACAGACATCAACGGATACCTCCTCATCCAGGTACAATATTACAATGAAACACAAGGAAAATGGTTGGTAGATGATGATACTATCAACGAAACCACACCACGAACCATCACCAACGGCAACCAACTCGCACTCGACACCATCTTCAACGGACAGATCCGAGCATCAGAACTGACACACGGCACAGGCACCTATCGAGTCTACACCGCATTCCGTGATCCAGAGGGAAACATCCTCAGAACAAATGATGATGTGGACCTTGAAGCCTGGTGGCAGTTCAGTAAGACATAAAGATGAAAAATAAAATGGAAATCAGGTCAATTTTCCCTGATTATCCATTATCTTTTTATATGAGTTTTTACACTTTCTAACGATGGTATCAGGGAAATCGATTTCTAAAGAACTAATTCAACAAATACGTGAGGAAGTTCTTAAGGGCAAATCGAAGTTCCAGGTTTCACGAGAAATGAATATTACAGATACAGTTGTGTACAAATATACGAAAGACCTCCCGAATAAATATCATCGAGAACCGTATATCAGCGGTAAACCCCTCGAATTTTTGAAACAGCTCCTTGAGAAGGGTTTTGTATATACCGAGGAGAATCGTAACGCCTTGCGGTCTTTACAACGGTTTTTCCCGCAGATTAAACGATCCCAATACAAGAACAAATCTTGTTATTATTTAGAGGATAAGAATAAGCTTGCTCTCCTGGAATTGATGAAACAGAATACATCCAGGATTATCTCGTATCAGGATATTGCGAATGCTTGCCAGGTTTTTAACACAGACATTGAAATTCATGAGAAAAGAGGCTTCCTTGGTAAAAATCGATGTAGACGGACTCGGAAAATTAAGGAATCCACAATTCGCTATGGAACTAATCCTAAGGAGAAACAGATGAAAATTGATGATTTCCTTGGTAGATTTTTGCATTCGGAGGTACTGCAAGGCAGTAGTTCCGAAAGTGCCTACCAAGGACAAACAAAGGAGTATAATTATGGTAGTTCTAGGGCGATAATACTGTCTTAGAAGAAGAATCTTTTGCTTATCAAAATAAAATCACTGGTGTTTTCAAAGAAAAATCGAGAACGGAATCTAGCTTCCGCTAAGAGTTGCTATGATAAAAATAGGAAAAGAGGTCATTGATTCAGCCTCCAGGATCCACCAAAACAAGAATACTACAGAAATACTTAGATGTAATGATATGATCCCCATTGAAAACTCCTATAACGGCAAGACATACGAGGATATCTGCAAGCAGCCACAGGTTGTATAATAATACTGAGAACATAAAGTAAAACAATCTGATAAAGTAATTCTTCGATGTAGTCTTCGGTCTGAACGAGTGTTTCTTCACTCTATAGCTTGTTTCGATTCCCCATCGTTTACTGTAGAGATTGAATAAACGTTCCGCTAATCCTACATCATTCTCATTGAAATCGATGTTTGTCGCAAATGCTCTCTTCACCCCATCTTCATCATCGACGATAACAACGTTGAACACCGCATTCTTCATCTCGTAATCCTTGATCACTGTCGATGATGGTACGACCTCGTATATCTTCTTAATACGCTCGTTTGCAGAACACGGCATTAGGAATTTTAGGTGATAATATTTGAACAGTTCTATCGATTCTGAGTCGAAGAATCCACGATCAACATACAATCTTCTGATTTTCACTCGTTGTAATGTATATTCAAGGAGTGTTCGGAGTATCTCTTGTTTGTTATCAAATGGTCCAACTGGTATCGCTAGAAGTGTAAATCGCTGATTCTTTTCAGATATGGTTATTGTGGCGAATTTATAACAATGGGTTGTACCTCGGTCTGGCTTCATTTCTGTGACCATAGGTGCGTTCTTATCTCCGTAGAAATGCCAGCTGGTATAATCGATTGAACAGTCGACGATCCGTTGGAATTGGTTCGCTTTACGTGCTGTTTCCCATATCATCTCAAACATCGAAACGAACATACGTTTAATCTGGTTAATATCCTGGTAATCCTTCAGATGATAAAGAAGTGTGTCTCCATTAGGGGTTTTGGTTCGCTGTAGTTGGAATGTCCTACTTCCGTTTTCTGCGAAGTCGTTTGTATTGCACATATGAAGCATGAGGTCGATGAGATCATTTTTTTGGTAAACGGAATTTCTCTTCGTGTTCAACTCTATAACAGATGAGAACCGCTTCTTGAAAAGTGTGCTGATCTCTTTTGTTTTCAGGTTCTTGTTATGATAAAATGTTCGCTCAGCTTGTTTCTTAGGTTGTGGTGGTTGAATGATATTTGTATCGAGGAGTATTCCGAATTTATTTGAGATTTCCTCGATCTTTCCTGAGACGAAATCTATTAACTGTCTTGTTTCATCATTAAGAATATTGTTGATAAAATAACTTATTGTGCGTTGGTTTGGTACTGTTGTTAAGTTGAGTTTGTGAAGTTCTTGTTTGTGCATCTTCAGATATTTTTCTAATTGCGTTTGGAACTTAATTCCTTTGAGTTTTTGAAATATCAGGCGCTGCAAATAGTTTTTCCAATTGCTCCAAATC
>CAZLDE010000098.1:0-6048 GCA_964558215.1 uncultured Thermoplasmatales archaeon | reverse complement strand
TTCCGTTTCCCCTTTTTTTTCCACCAAACAGTCCCTTCTTTCTTCATTTTCTCACATCGAACGCTGCCAAAAAAT
The DNA here is from genome assembly GCA_964558215.1 of uncultured Thermoplasmatales archaeon. Lineage (GTDB taxonomy): Archaea > Thermoplasmatota > E2 > DHVEG-1 > DHVEG-1 > SM1-50. The sequence goes on along the minus strand of CAZLDE010000098.1, from coordinate 5,973 downwards.
TAAAGAAAGAGAAGTGATTACCCCCAGCTACAGAAAAATCAGAAACCTGCCCCGGTAGTGTAGTGGCCTATCATGAAGCCCTGTCGAGGCTTCGACTTGGGTTCGAATCCCAGCCGGGGCGCTTATTCATCCTTTTTTTTTATTTCAACAGCAAAATCAGCATCTTCGTGATGATCGTATATTCCTCTAGTTGGTTGTTCTGGCTATCATAGGCATACGCCTTTATCGAATAGATACCAAAAGGCAGCAGCAGGTTGGCTGAGCATCCATCGGAGAGATCCTCATCAAGGAAGAGGTATTCCTTCGTAAGGAATGCCTGTGTCGCGACGAATTTCACAGACACCGCGTCACTGATCACACCCGGGAGTACGACATAGAGGGTGTCGTTGCTAACCGCGATCGAAAGACCCATGCTCACCAGCAGTTTCACAGGGCCGATCTTTGGGTTGTTGAACCAGTAGATATATCCGGTCTCGTAGATCCCGTAATCCGGGCAAAATACAGTTCGGCGTTCTTCTACTCTGTTTCCAGCCTTGTCCCATATCTCCGCATAAATATCATAGGTCTCCCCAAGGTCCGCGGTGAAACTGCGTTCAAACCAGACATGGGACTCGCCGCTGAAAAACTCCTCATAAAACAGCTCACCGTTGAGTTTTACCTGTACATGATCAATCCCGGAGCCCGAGGTGTATTCCGTTGCAGTCCCATTGATAACTGCAACCCCTGCTGGGATGATATACGATGGTTTATACAGGGTGATGAGCGGTGCTGTCGTGTCTATCTTGATTCCTTCCACGAGATGATGCGGGAATTCCTCGTTGATAGAATCATTGGACCAGAACTCGATGTAGTTATTGGGTCGTTCATATGAAATCACGGGTGGTGACTGCGGGTCGTACACCTCCACCCCAAACCCATTGATGTTATAGTACGTCGTGATGTTCTGTGGTTCACTATCGACATCAAAGACGTTGAAAGTGACATTGACCGGTGTGATGTACCAATCGTTCTCCCCATTCGGTTCTGCGGGAGTAAGGGTAATTTCGGTTGAGGGAGGATAGATATCTTTTCCGACAAGGGCAGAGATGTTCCATTTATCCAGAGCCGGTGAATGATGTGCAGAGGCGCGTGCAAACGTCGCACGCAGACGGACTGCTGAGACGTTAACATCAGAGATGTTCTGTCCGTTCTGGACATCTGCCTTTAACACAATCGAACCGTTCTGATCGAGGATATCATACAGGATAGTGGTTGAAGGGGGACACACATCGACAAAGAAGAACTGGCGCCATTCTCGGAACATCTCCGGTTGAATTGGCACAGACATCAGCAGTGCTTGGTTGATGAGTTGTTTTTCAGTGCCAAAGGCTGTAGTGATGTTCAACGAGCCAATCGTCTGCAGGGACCGCCAGACATACTGAAACACATCAGCATATTGGCTGACCAGGTCCCGTTCATCTTCCCAGGCAACAAAAACCCTATCAGCCCCCACAGCGATGTCATTCCAATCCACGCTCTGGGAAGAGCCATCAGAAAGTTCCTGCCTACTTGTCATGACTGTTCCATTCGCAGCAATCATCCGTCCCCAAATATCTTGGTTACCGACGATTGTTCCATCGTACACCACAAAGAACATACTGTCAAAATATGGCACAGAGACGCTCCTGATGAAACCCGTACCCGGCTCAATGATGTAGTTACTCTTAATGACCGCACCGGTTTTATTGAAGAGTTTACCCCAGATGTTACCGTCGTAGCTTTCCCGGCTGTAGGGATCGACGCTCACATCCCCATCGTTCCAAGTCACAAGATATCGATTGGTTTTTTGGTTATACGACACCGCAGGGAAAATATGGTCAAGCGTGTCAGTGCCGATTGCGACGCTTATACGCGAACCGAGGCGGTTCCCATTATAGTCAACCCGATAGGCATACAGACTAAAAGGACCAAGAGATGCACTCGGACCATCCTCGTAAACGACAAAGAAATTTCCAGCCCCATCACCAGACAACCAGGGGTTGCCCTGGTAGTTGGTCTCATAGGCTAGAGGGAAATCAGCTCCAATAGGGTACCCAAGATGGTTGTAAAGTCTTCCTCGGATGTCATAATCACTGGCGCCATACCGGGCATCTGCCCAGACGACCAGGAATCGATTACTAAAAATATCATAAATGACCTGCGGTTCGTATTGACCGCCTGTTGCGGAACAAATCGTGAAACGGCTGACATTACCTGAGGGGGTAACCAAGGCTCCTTTGATATCAGCCTCATAGCGTTCAAGGGGTTGGTTCGCTGGGTTTTCCTCCCATACCACAAAGTAATTCCCTGCGCCGAAGGCGTTGCAGGGGTTCTCCGCGTGATATGTGTTGCTATATGGATCCGAGATGTCGATATCGCTGTTGTTGGTGGGTTGAGGGTTTTTCCCATCCTTGTCATAGGTTCTCCCATGAATCACCCCGGGGATTGTTCTCTCATAATTCGGTAAAGGCACATGGATGTCCTCTGGTCCAACTCGTTCTTCCCAGGTGACAAGAAATCGGTTTGCTCCATAGATCACACTTGGGTCCCAAGCTCCTTCTATGGCTGCTTTGAATGAAACCATGGTGTCAGGGCTTGAACGGTCCTGCCAGGTGAAGATGGAGGAAAAGCTAGTCAGATCAGTTGCAGTAGGGTTACCATAGAACATGTAGATAGGGCTCTGTCCTGGAGGGATGATTGGTATCCGTACAAGAACCTCGCAGGATACACCGTTCGCGGTATTATATTTGTAATACGGTAATTGGGACCCGGTACGGTTGGTGAAACGGAGATCATCGAAATCACTCTGCATGTCCGTATCGTAGGCTACGATGAGTTGTATATCATAATTCTGGAACGTTTCTTGCCCACTGTTTGTGATGATGAGTGGTTTCATACGGGAAAAGGTGGGGTCTATCCAAGCGGGATAGGTGTTATTCATAAGAATGGTTCCACTGGTTGTATTGATGATAATATTGGTTGAAGCTGTCATGTCGATTTTTGTTATGTTGAAAAACTCGTCCTGCCAGACCTCAATTGAGCCTGCACGGGAGAGGCTAGGCGATTGTTCATCGTAGGATGGTTTTCTGGTTTGCTGCAGTGCTTGTCCTGCGGATGCCATGGTAAGCAAGAGGATTGCAAGCACACAGACTCCGAGTGTTGTTTTTTTCTCCCCCATACTGCTTCCTTACTCCCAGGGTACTGGGTACCACTGACCGTTCCATAAAACCTGTAACGTCCAGTCACCAGGAATCGGTTCATCTCCAAGGATCCAGATCCGGACGAGAGTCCCGTTGACTGCGTACCATTGGATTGTTCTGGTGATTTGGATGAAATGCTCCCCGATCAACCGGAAACCGTACTTGTAGCTGCCGGTATGCTGGGGGTCGTAACCGACCTCAAGGCTGAACTGCTCACCGAGTGGTTGTCCAAAAGTGTAGACCGTGAAATGCCCGGATTCACCAAGTTCCCAGGAGAGCTGCAGACGGCGTGATGCATTGATGGAGACGTTCCCATGGATTTTGAATGTTTCGCTTGCCGCGTCAACGAAGGTAACAGCGACTGCCTTGTTGAATTGAAGCTCCACCGTACCTGATTCTCCAACATCGATATCTGCACTGACTGTGAAGGACTCCCCAGCAAGGTTGACCCCGATGTCAACATCAGTGAGTCGCAGCAGTCTGCCAGACCATTGGAAATTCGTGATTTGTCCGTTGATGTAGTCCCAGGAGATAATGTAATGATCATCGGTCTGAATGCCAAAACCAAGGTGGAATAATTCAACATCGTTATCGACCACGGAGATGGTGTTGTGGAACATCTGACCGCCTGCGGTGATAAGCCCTAGCTCTGTATGGGGGTTTGTTTCCGTGGGGAGCTGCCAGTACAACCGCAGATAGTTGTTTCTGAATTCAAGGGTATTATCAAGCACCCATCCATCGTGTGCGATGGAGAACGAAAGGCTTGGGGTTCCTGTCCCTGCGTCTCGTGAAAGTATGACTTCTCCGGTTCGTTGTTCTCTGTTCACATTCCAGGATACTTCAAGATGGCTGTTGCGTAGCTCGAGTGCTTTTGTAAACGTCCAGTTGTTGTATTCGATGACCGTTGAGAGTGTCATGATGCTTTCAGAGTCACGGGTGATGTTGAACAATCCTGTTCCAGCCGCCAGGTCTATGCGCCATCTCAGTTGAACAAAATTATTTTTTAGCTCAAAGGATTTTGTGACGACCATGTTTTTATGTTGGAGAGAGATGTTCAAGACCCGGTATTCATCAAGACCGCGTAGGAGGGTGATGTTGCCGGTTCCGTTGACGAGGTCAACGGCACTTTCAAATCTGATTTTTTTCGGGAAACTCTCCAGTGAAATAAACGGTCTTTCATTTCCAAAGAAGGATAATGCAAGGCGTTTGACGTCCCGGGACATATCAAGCTCAGCGAAGCTTGAGGCGGCAAGGTCACCTAATGTGCCTAGCTGGAGTCCCCAGGATGCAGCGATTCGTTCAGGGAGGCTTTCGACGAGGAATGTGACCAGATTCCCGTTCTGTATTGAATCTAAGGAATAGGTGATGTTATAGGGTCGGTCGCTTTCATAGAGGAATTCCCGCGATCCAATGATTGTAAGATCAAATCCCATGTAACTTGGGAGCGGGTCAAGCATGAAGCTTTGGATGATATCATCAAGTATCCCACCCTCTGCACGCAGTGAGATTTTTGTTTGGACACCAGCGCTTCTCCCAAACTCATAGCTTATTTTTGCTTCGCGGGGAATCGAGGTGATAGTTAGTTCAGTTGCTGGCTCGAAATCTATTGAATAGGTACGTTGGAAGACTTCGTTTCCTGTGTCATCGACGGTCAGATAACTGGTAAAGAATGTGAGTTTGGATCCACTTCCGACGTCCTCTGGTTGTATGGAGAGTCGGAAGACCCGGGGGTCACTGATGTTTTCTCTTCCGACATAAAACGTGGTGTTGATATTGTTCAATCCGCCTTGACTTGTTTTTGATTGGTATCCCATTCTTGTGCTGAAATAAGGGTTGCTCTCCTCTGTTGGTTGCCCGCCGTCTAGCATGATAAAGGGGAATCGTACTTCGACGGACACCTCGTATTCTTTTGAGGTGTCACAGGTTGTGACGATATTGCATTTTGTTTCGACTACTTTCTCGGTGTTGTTCATGATTTTTGTTCTCACGAACCGTAAATTGACGTTTGTGTCGTCTTTGCTTTGCATGGAGACACTAAATTGTTTTGATTCGCCGGTGTTTAACATCGATGCAAAGTCAGTTATTCCTAGTTCAAGGGGGGTGGTGATGATTTCGCCACCATCGTATTGAGTGTTGACCCAGACGCCGAAGTCCTCGCGACCAACTTTTAGATAGAACACGCGTATTGAATCGGAGGCTAGCTCGCCATCAGCTTCGTCATATCCAGTGACTGAGATGGTATAGTACCCTGAGGTGAGACTAAGGTCCGCACCCAGTCCATCCATTGTTCGGTAGTCCCATCGTGTTGTCTCCCAGCCGGTCATCATGCGTTTTGCTGTGAATTTGACGTGGTGGATATCGTTGTAGGCGGTCTTCAGGTTGATGCTTCTGCCAATGACGACTGCGTAGTTTAGGCCGAACATACTGGCAAGTGGCATCTTTATCGGTTGAATTTTAAATAAGTAGAGATACCCGGTTTGTGGAGAGACTATGGTAAGTGAAGGATCCATAGCGACTTTCGTAGGAATGTGATGTCCTTGGTAATCTAAGGATGATGGAGATTCTGTCTGGTTTTTTATATTATAGGTAGATGCTCCTACAGAAACGATAGGAGAGCATAGGATGCTTATTACAAGTAATATCATTATTTTTTTTCTCAACACGATTTCACCTCTTCATGGTTTATTTTTTTTTTTATCCCCTGTTTTCACATGGCTTTTTTAATATATAATGATATTGGTGAGTGTATATATAG
>CAZLDE010000097.1:0-6068 GCA_964558215.1 uncultured Thermoplasmatales archaeon | reverse complement strand
TTACGGAAAGAATAATCATAGGACCAAGAATTCATAGACCGTAATCAATCAAAATCCTTTTTTATAGCTACTCTCATGCTGGTAAAGTATGCATATCATCAAACTCGGTGGGAGCGTCATCACCAACAAGGCAAAAGAATGCAGTTTCAAACAAGAAACGATGGACCGTCTTGCCGCAGAGATAAAAAAGGCAAACACTCAGGTCATAGTGATTCATGGCGCAGGCTCCTTTGGTCATATCCTTGCTAAACAGTATCGGTTAAACGAGGGGTTCAAACAAAAAAAACAAATCCATGGTTTTTCTTTGACTCATGCGATGGTTCAACGCCTCAACTGTCTAGTCCTTGACTCCTTGCACAACCATGATATCCCCGCAGTCTCCATCCCGCCTCATGCTGTCCTTCGCCTGATGAACCATAAATTTTCTCATATGGGATACTCCATATTCAAACAGTATTTGGACCTTGGGTTTACACCGGTGAGCTTTGGTGATGTCGCCCTTGATACCCGCCTTGGTTTTTCAATATGCTCCGGGGACCTGCTCGTCCAGATTCTAGCAGCCGAGTTTAAACCTGAAAAAGTCATTTTCGTCCTTGATGAAGATGGGTTATACTCGGCCAACCCAAAGACCGATGCAGATGCTGTCTTCATTGAACGCACAACAGCAAAACAGTTAGAGAAACTCACCACCCGGATTGATGCCCATGCGGATGTAACGGAGGGAATGAAAGGTAAAATCCATACCATCAGACAGATCGCAAAACAAGACATCCAAACGATACTGGTAAATGGTAATATACATAACCGTCTATATGATACCTTAAAGGGGAAAAAGGTACGGTCCACCATCGTGTATGGAGATAAAATATGAACCAAACAGAGGAAAGGAAACGGGAACATGTTCAAATCTCATTAAAGGAGAATGTTTCATCTCATCATAATTATTGGGATGACGTGCATCTCACTCATAACGCGCTTCCAGAAATAAACAAGTTAGACATTGATCTATCGACCGAGTTATTTGGAAAAAAATTACAGGCACCGCTCGTTATCTCCGGGATGACGGGGGGGTACACCGAGGGAAAAAAAATCAACGAACATCTTGCTGCTGCTGCATCGAAATTCCAAATCGCCATGGGCGTCGGCTCACAGCGGGCTGCGTTGGAGAATCAGAAACTCATCGAAACCTACAGCGTCATAAAAAACTATGACATCCCTCTGAAGATAGCTAACATCGGGGCTTCTCAGATGGTACTGTGGGATAAAAAACAGATCCTTGAGAACGCAGAAAAGATTATCACTATGATTGATGCAGACGTTCTGGCGGTGTGCCTGAACTTTTTACAGGAAGCGATTCAACCCGAGGGCGAGGCAGCAGCAAAGGGTTGTCTTGCCACTATTGATATGTTATCCCGAGAGTTTGGCCGTCCGATCATCATCAAAGAGAGCGGTGCAGGCATCTCAGGTAAGATAGCCCATCAACTGAAAAAAACAAAAATCTGCGGTATTGATGTCGGAGGCGCTGGTGGAACATCGTTTTCAGCGGTGGAGTACTACCGGGCGAAAATAAAAGGCGACACCTATAAGATGCGAGCGGGTCAGACATTCTGGGACTGGGGTATCCCGACGCCAACCTGTATCCTTGAGGTCGGAAAAGCGACCAATTGGGAGTTACCAATCATTGCGACTGGGGGGGTTCGGAACGGTCTTGATATCGCTAAATCCCTGGTTCTTGGTGCAAACGCAGCCGGCATGGCACATGCGTTGCTCAAATCAGCACTCAAGGACAAAAAATCCCTGGAGATGGAGCTTGATGTCATCATGCGAGAGCTACGAATCGCAATGTTCCTTGTTGGCGTTGACACGATTGAAAAGTTATCTACCGTGGAAGTGAAATATGGAATTACAGAATGAGCTAGAAAAAAGAGCCGTGATGTTTAACACGTACTGGAAACGGTTCCTGCAGATAAAACAACCAACGGTTCTCTATGAAGCTACCCAATATCTGCCTCTTGCTGGTGGAAAACGATTCAGACCGTTTCTCACCATGGTTTCCTGTGAAAGCGTCTCAGGTGACCCACAGAAAGCACTCCCCCTCGCGGCTGGTCTTGAACTTATCCATAACTTCACCCTAGTTCATGATGATATCATGGATCATTCAGTGTTGCGACGCAACCTACCCGCGGTCCATGTGAAATTCGGTGAACCTGCTGCCATTCTTGCAGGGGATATGCTTTTTGCAAAAGCTTTTGAGGCAGTGCTTTCCACCTCTGTTGATTTTTCTATCTTGAAGCAATTACAACAGGAATTCATCGATTGTATCATCGCTATCTGCGAAGGTCAGCAGCTTGATATGGAATTTGAAATGAGGAAAACAGTAACAGAGCAGGAATATCTTGAGATGATCAGTAAAAAAACCGGTGCGTTATTTGGGCTTTCAGCTACAGGTGGTGGACTGGTCGGAGGTGGGCATCCCAATGAAGTTACTGCGCTACAGAAGTATGGGATTACCTTAGGTCTTGCGTTTCAAATCTGGGATGACTATCTTGACATGAGCAGCACGAAATTGACTTTAGGCAAAGACATCGGTAACGATATCAGAAACGGGAAGAAAACACTCATAGCTGTTCACAGTCTGAGCCATGCGACCGGTAAACAGAAGAAACTACTTGATGATTGTTTTGGCAACCGTGATGCATCGGAGCATGATATCGCATTGGTCTATGATCTCTTCCAGGAGCTTGGGTCAGTGGAGTATGCGCAACAGCAAGCGATGCAATTTGTGTACCAGGCAAAAGAAGCGATATCAGTGCTGAAGCAGTCTACAGCAAAAGAGCTTCTCCATCAACTTATCGAGTATACGATTCGACGGGAAAAGTAACCATGTCTCCCCTGAAGATACATACCGAAGCGCGTAAGTTCGCTTTGCAGAATGCTGTGTTGTTCAACGGAAAGGCAAATGAGAAAGCAGTAACTGGCAAGGTCATCGCTGCTTTGAAAAAAGAAGGCGTGCAACCAGCAGAGATTCTTCCGGTTGTCGCCCAGGTCGTCGCACAAGTAAACAGTATGTCACCTGCTGATCAGCACGCTGAGCTTAAAAAACTAGCCCCGGAGCTACTTCAAAAAGAAAAAAAAGAAAAAGATTACTCCCTCCCACCGTTACCATTTGCGGAAAAAGGAAAAGTGATCACTCGTTTTCCCCCTGAACCGAACGGGTACCTTCACATTGGTCATGCGAAGGCAGCCATCATCGACTGTGAATATGCTCGGTTGTATGACGGGAAGTTCGTTTTACGATTCGATGATACAAACCCGGAGAACGCGCTGCTTGACTTTTATGACGCGCAAAAAGAGGATTTACGCTGGCTTGGGATATACTGGGACATCGAATATCACACCTCTGATAATCTTCAGACGCATTACAAGCTTGCTGAGCAACTCATCAGTCAACAGGATGCATATCTCTGTAAATGTACCTCTGAGGCGATCAGGGAAGGCAGGTTTAATGCAAAGACCTGTGCATGCAGAGTGGAAAACACAGGGCCAGTTGGACTTGACCTCTGGAAAGAGATGCTGGTATCACCAGAGATGAACGGGATTCTTCGTTTGCGTGGTGAAATGAACAGTGAGAACACCGCGATGCGTGACCCGACCTTGTTCCGGATCATCACCAAAGCTCATCCATTGACTGGTGAGAAATATCATGTCTGGCCGACGTATGATTTCGCTGGTGCCGTGGAGGACAGCATTAGCGGGGTGACCCATCCGTTCCGGACAAAGGAATATGAATTGCGAGATGAGGTGTACTTCAGGATTCTGAGTCTTTTGAAGCTTCGAGCCCCTCATCTCATGGAATTCTCCCGTCTGTCCATTGAGGGGATGCCTGTCTCGAAACGGAAGATTAAACCACTCATCGAACAGGGGTTGGTCTCTGGGTTTGATGACATTCGATTACCGACCCTGCGTGGGTTGAAAAGACGAGGGATCGTGCCTGAAGCGATCAAACAGTTCGTTCTTCAGCAAGGGTTCTCAAAAGTCGAGTCCATCGTTGATTTCAGCCTTGTCGAGTCGGTGAACAGGAAGTATCTGGACCCTCGGGTGAAACGATATTATTTTGTCCCAGACCCGGTCCAACTGGTGGTAGATCAGGCGCCAAAGAAAACAGTACAACTTGCCTTGCATCCTGATGCAACCATGGGTCAGAGGAGCATTGATACCGATTCTGTCTTTTTTATTCCACGGCAGGATGCCCAGAAATTTAAAGTAGGGGACGTCTTCCGACTGAAAGGATTATACAACGTGCAGATAACACAGACCGGTGAGCCTGTTCATGGTGTCTATGCTGGGGAGGAGTTGATTGCTGAGTCTGCTAAGATTCAATGGACCACCGCTGAGAACATAAAACTCAAGATACTGGTCCCAGGACTTCCCTTCAAAGGGGAGCTGTTCGATCCGAACAGCATTCATGAGCTGCTTGGGTACGCTGAAAAAGCGATCGACGGGCTTCCTGCTGGTGAGATCGTGCAGTTTGAACGAGTCGGGTTCGCTCGTTTGGAACGGCACGATAACGAAGTGATCGCGATTTTCACCCATAAATAAAACGGTATTGCCATCTTGTTCTCGTTTCAATTTACTTTACATTGAAGCAAGGTATTTAAATATAAACGTGATTTCTTCATCTTGCAGGGATGCAGAGAAAAAGGATGGGAACACGCATGCGCTCCAGAAGAATGATCCTCATAACGCTAGTTTTATTTTTTACAATGGCAGTCGGTAGCGGTACTGCTGCACCGGACTTTGAACCAGAGATTACGATGACGACGATCGCGGTTGTTATGACAGTTGTTGCTCTTTTGCTTGCGTTTTTCTTCCTCATGGGGGGTGTCAAGTACGTCACCCCAGAAAATGTGCTTGACACGGAGATACGGAAAAACCTCTATGAGTACATCGATGAGTACCCTGGGAGTCATCTCCGGGAGATCGCCCGTGAGCTTGACCTCAAACCAAGCAACGCGGCCTGGCATCTGCGTAAACTCGAACAGACGAATCTTATCAGAAGCAGGGCTATTGGTGGGAAAAAAGTCTACTACCTTGTGGAAGGCGGGGTGGAGGCAAAACAACGTGCCATTGCAGAATCCATTCTGCGCAATAAGAACGCCCGGGATATCATGGCCTATCTCTCGGATCATCCTGGGAAGCATCTGCTTGAGATAGCACATGCTCTTTCCATGAACCATCATGTGGTGAAATGGCATATCAACAAGCTGTATGAGGCTGAACTCATCGAGGGTGATACCACGAACTCCGCATACCCTATTTATTATCCCACAGAAATTGGAAGACAGTTCATGGAAACCTATACTGAGTATCTGAAAACAACCGTTGGGACGGCAGTTTAGATTCTGCCGATATCAACGACTTCTACGTTGTCGACTTTCTTAATTTTCCCAAGCTTTTCAACAATCGGGTCAAGACCGCCTTCGACGTCAGGGACGGCAACCGTCACATCCAGACCTCGGAGGCCAAACGCGATTTGTTTGATTTCGACGCGGCCAAGTCGTGCTGGTTTCTGCACCACTTTTTTTACTTCTGCAGAAATCATATCCATATCCTGGTCGCTAATGACTCCATCCGGCATGAGACGAATAAGTGCAATGACTTCCCCCATTGTAGTATCCTCCTATGGTCCTCTGAATCCGCATTTCGAGCAGATGTACACAACACTTTGTTCTCGGCAGTTTGAGCATCGTCCAATCATGGTATCGCAGGTGGGGCATTGGAATGTTGTAGACCCTTGTTCAAGAAGGCCTTTTCCGCATGAAATGCATCGATCAGCTTTTTTCATAGGGAAAACCGTATATCCTGCTTATTTTTAAACCTGACGGGCGCGTCAGTAGTTCCGAAAGTAAGGAGAAATGCGGGGAAATTCTGGTAAAAATACACGCTGAATGATTTACTACGGTTTGTATGATGGGTTAAAAGATGTTGGTCGTGGGATGAAAATGTGGTTTGGTATGGAAAAATATGATGGAAATTACTGTTGTAATCTAATCCTTTGATTGAAAAAT
>CAZLDE010000096.1:0-6113 GCA_964558215.1 uncultured Thermoplasmatales archaeon | reverse complement strand
CCTCTTTTTTATCTGAATAACGTTTATATAATATCCACTTCTATCAAGAGATATGCAGAAGATTCACCTACCTCGCAGGATGATGCCTTTTCTTGGAGTTCTGGTTTTAGTGCTTGCCCCTGTTTCTCTCAGTATCTCACCATCCTTTCCGAATTTACTGACAACAACACAAACAACAGTCATACAGCTGGATTGTACAAACATCACGGGGATGATTCAACCGTTTGCAGAGATAAATGACGGTCCTCTGCCAATCAAAAATGAACCAGCCTATGCTGACTTGACAGAACGATATCATGAGATAGGAATCACCGCCATACGAACACATGATCTATTTGGTCCAACCGATATCACGACGATTTTCCCGAATTGGAGCGCAGACCCTACAATAGAATCAAATTATCATTTCGAAACAAGCGACCAGTATATCTCAAGTATGATCAACGCGGGTTGTCAGGTATTCTATCGTTTAGGGGAAAGTGCGAATAATAATGAAACATTAAGGGCTCCTCCTGTGAATTTCACGAAATGGGCGGAGGTCTGTAAACATATCACGATGCATTATAATGATGGATGGAACCAGGGATTCTTCTACAACATTACGTATTGGGAGGTCTGGAACGAACCAGACCTTTCCGGGTTTTGGAACGGAACCGCTGACCAATATTATGAGCTGTATGACGTCACCGCAGAAACGATAAAGGCATATAACTCGTCACTAAAAATCGGAGGCCCTTGCACCTCATCACTCTCAAATATCAATTACACAGAGAATTTCTTGCAGTATGTTTTTGAACACGACCTTCCATTGGATTTTTTCTCCTGGCATCGCTATGCAGCATCCCCATCAGAACTCTACACAGCATCCTGCTACGTCCGCAACCTTCTTGACACCTTTGGATTTCCCGATGCAGAAAACATAAACACAGAATGGAATCTTGATATTCTCACCCCACAACGAGATAAGGACAATGCCAGAAACGCTGCTTTTACCGCCTGTTGTTTGACGGTGTTCCAAGATGCATGGCTCGATAGTGCGTTTCGCTATCGAGGAAACCAGGATCGCAACTGGTTGATGAGACTCCTTGGCCTTGACCTCAGCCTCTTTACCTCAAATGGCGTCTATAAAAGACCTGCATTAACCTATAAGCTGATGAAGGACATCACAACAGATACGCCTCTGAGGCTTTCCACACCACCCATGAACGGATCAACCGGAATTACGTATCTTGCTGGTATCTCTGAGGATAACACAAACATAAGTCTGATGATAAGCAATTTCGATGCCCCTGACACAACCTACACCCTTGAGATTGACAACCTCCCCTGGGAAAACAGCTATTCAGCGGTTCACTATCTCATCGATGAAACCCACCATATGCAAATAACGAAAAACACAAACGAAACACACTCCCCCTACACCACTACCCAAACAATAGCATCCAATTCAGTTCATTTCTATCGTCTCACGAACTCATCTGTTATTCCTCATGAAGGTCCTGAGGTCGCTAGAATACCAATACTCCTGCGGTTCCGCATGCTTGACCCCTTCACTCGTCTGCTTGCCATCCTTCTTGTCACCCTTATTTTTAGCTAACTGCTCACATCAGGTTCTAGCGGGTCGTAATATTCATAAAAAAATTCTCCATTCTTAAGGATGATGAGACAAATGGATTATTCAGAGGAATATGTGCTTGAACTTGCAAGGAAAACGTATCAAGAAGGCGACGTCAAATTCGATATCACTCCTGAGAAATGTGCCTTGCTTGTTATCGATATGCAGGATGAGTTTGTAAAACCCCACTGGTCGCCTTATTGGGTACCTGAGGCGACCAGGCGAGTATCGAACATGAAACGGTTAATCCATCATAGCCGTCGGAAAAAAATCCCTGTGATTTTCACGGTCTATTCGAGGACGCATCAGTATCTTGATAGACCATACACCTTGCCACTGATGCCTAGTCGTTTTCCCGGATTAGATATCGATCAATCATCGTATTTCCTCACCGGGGATGTTTGGCATGAACTTGCCCCTGCCGATGATGAAATCGTTATCCACAAATCATCCTACGGAGCTTTTTTTGAAACCCCCTTGGAAACCATTTTGAAGAACCTTGGAAAAGATACAGTAATCATCAGTGGGACGCTTACGAACTATTGTTGTTCAACAACCGCACGACAAGCCTACGAACGTAGTTTTAAGGTCGTATTCGGAAGTGATGTGACCGCAACACATTTCCCAGAGTTTCATGAAATGGAGCTGCAGGTATTGCGCAGAGGTTTTGCAAAAATCATGTCATTAAAGGACCTGCTGGAGGCTCTTTAAAAACCAAACATATTATTATCCATGACAAAACATTTAAATTATTCATCTCCATTGATACGCAAAGAGGCTTGATTTCATCAGAGAAAGAATGATTTGTGTCCTGATCTGTCTTGTGCTATTTCTCGCTACGGCGAGTCTTGCGTATGGGAAAACAGATGCTTTTTCAAAAACTGATTTGACTGCTTCAACTCCTCTATCTCATGACCCTGATCATATCGTTGTTCTTATCGATGCGCAGCTCTATCCTTGGATACAGAAGAAATTCCATCGATATCTCAGCGAGGTGGAAGAACGTTTCCCCGTCGAATGTTCAATAATACTTGTCAATGGTCTTCGAAGCTTCCAACCCATCACACCTGCAGAGATACGACATATCCTCCAAAACGAATATGCAAGGAATACTACCGTCGGAGCCCTGCTTGTCGGCCAGATTCCCTATGCACTCTGGAAACAAGGGGTTGGGAACAACAGTGGGATAATCAGCGTTTATTACGAAGACCTCGATGGCGATTTCGAGGATACAGATAACGATGGTTTCTATGACTATCATACCTTTGGTACAATGGAAGGACCTGAAATCTGGGTCTGCTGGATGCGACCACCGATCATTGGACAAGCATTTTTCATGAACAGATTCTTAGAAAAAACTCATATGTACTATATGGGGGAGTCCGTTATCACAAAAGAGGCGTTTGTCGCCTGTCATGAGGATTATGACAACAATTTCTATGGGCCGATAGGGGTCATGCCAGTTCTGCAGGATATTTACGGTTCTGCGAATGTCGACACCGATGGACAGGACAGTGATCTAACAAAGGATGATGAGATATGGAGACAGTTGCGCAGCACAACCTATGAGGTTTTTGATACATGGCAACATGCAGCCTCCAAGTATCAAGCTTGGGATGTTGGGGGATTCTCATCACTAAAAATCCTTTGTCTCACCAAAGGGTCTCTGATGACGTTTCTCTACGGATGTCATAGCGCTGACTTCTGGGACGCACCCGGGACGACACCGTTTAATATCAACATCGCGGTTTCCTATGTGTTTGGGCGGTCCATCGGCCAAGCAGCAAGTGGGACATCCTGGAGTTACGGGACTGAATATAAGTATCTGATATACGAGGCGATGAATGATCGCAATGCGTATCTTGGTAACGCCTGGTTTTCCATGGAATCCTACGTTGAAACCGCCTCATTTGTCCAGCAACGATATCCGGACAGGGACCCCCAAAGGGAATGTGCGGGGAATACCCTACTTGGAAATCCATTCCTTTTTGTGAAGTATCAGGCGCTCTAAAGAATTGGATAAAATTTTATTTTTTCATCATAATTGTGCCTCTTTGTACAAAAAATTTAAAGATACTTTTTAATTCTCCTACAATAGTTAAAGATATGTAGGGATACTTCATTTGAACCCTCAGAATCAAAATATAAATAAAAATCCCCAATAATCTCTTAGGTAAATCATGAAACAAATAGTTCCACTAGCGATAATCATCCTTCTATCCTCCGTAGTTTTCTCAGGATGCATCAATCAGGCCGAGAAAGAAAATCAGAAATATATCGAGCAAGTAATTATTGGAATCGGGGAAGCACCTCATGGATTTTTTCCTTGGATAGATAGCTATGATACAAATACCCTGGGAATTACCTTTAATATCTTCAATCCTCTGGTGGCGTTTGACAATAGTTTCAAGCTTTTCCCGAAACTAGCGAAATCCTGGAATAACCCGGATAATTGCACCTGGCGATTTTTCCTGCGTGACGACGTCACGTTCCATAATGGCTATAACTTTACCGCCTCTGATGTGAAATACACGATTGATTTTATCCGGAATAATAAAAGCCATGTGTTATGGGATCTCCTGACCGAGATTGAAGACGTCACTATCGTCGATACCTATACCGTCGACATCAAAACCTATCATCCATTTCCCATTCTTCTCAACAAATTGACAAATATCCCCATCGCCTGTAAGCAATACCAGGAGGAAACAACAGAAAAATGGCCTATCGGGACCGGGGCGTATAAACTCCTGGAGAACGTAAGTGATGATCACATAACCTTAGTCCGCTTTGAAGACTATGCGATGGGAACACCAGCCATCAAAAAAGTTATTTACAAAATAATACAGAAAAGCGAAGATCGAAAGAACGCACTCATCGTCAAAGAAATCGACATCATGGAGCATATCCCAGAGCGGTATGTCGCAGAAATACAAAAAACTTCAGGGATAACTATAAAAAAATTCTCCAGCCCGACTGTTTTTTACCTTAGCTTTGATTTCAGAGAGAATAGTAGCAGTTTCCCAGGGATGAAAAACCCGTTGGCAGATGTACGGGTCAGAAAAGCACTCTGCCATGCCATTGATATTGACAGAATCACTGACATATTAGGTCAGGCGGCAGAACCTGCATCACAGTTCTTATCCCCTCTGATCTTCGGATATAACCCTGAGATAAAACGCGTGCCCTATGATGTGAACATCTCCAGGGAGCTTCTCCGGCAGGCAGGATATGAGAACGGGTTTACCCTGGCACTGGACTGCCCAGAAAACTACGTGCTTCAACTTGAGATATCTGAGGAGATAGTCAGACAACTGTCACAGATAATAAACATCAGTGTCAACCGTAATATCACCGAGGAGGACTACTACACAAAAATGTTCATGGGTGACTCTCCCCTTTATTTCACGGGTTGGATCCCAGCGACTGGTGATGGCGGGGAGATATTTGATTATCTTCTCCGATCAGAGAACCATCCGCTCGGGAGAGGATCTTATAACTTCGGTTACTACTCCAACGAGACCATTGATACAATAACTTCAGAGATAGCCAGCACCATGGTTCAAAAGACACGGATGAATCTGATGAAGGATGGGTTTCGGGTCGCTATGGACGATGTTGCCTGTATCCCTCTGTATATCAGTGTCTGCAACGTGGCTTTCCCAGAGTATCTTGAATGGAATCCACGGTCGGACCTCAGTACACTCGTGGAAGAAATTACTGTTAAATAACGGAGGTGGCATACATAGTTATTGGAGCAGCTAGGAATGAAGAAATTCCACAGTGTCAAATTAAAAATTTTTTTCCCATTGCTGGTCATCCTTCTTGTTGTCTTTCTCACAAGCTCATTGGTTATCATTGACCGGGAATCAAAAGCGGCTAAGGATTCCCTTATCACGAACGCTGCCTCCTTCTCCAGTCTTTCTGTTGCAGATATAGTCGATAACTATGCTACGTACTACCAGTCTGGTTTTTACAAATTCACTGAGATCATCGATGATGTGATGAGGTTGAATAGCGACCTTGTTTTGATACAAATCGTCGATGTCAATGGGAAGATACTTTTTGACTCAACAGAGATTCTTGAGGGAAAATACGATGAACGAATAAATGGGGAGCGATTCCTTGAAAACGAGACATTAATCCAACGGGCAGGGGACTCGGTATCCTCCGTTTTCATCAACGAAGGGACTCGACATGTCGATATCATGCAACCGTTCTTCGAGCAATGGGGGAGTCATGGGTACTCGGTCCGCTACATATTCTCGCTAGCAAGCTTGGATGCTATGACACAAGATCTGATAGTTACGATTTCCATGCATTCAGCGATATTCATCATCATTTCATTCCTCTTGATATTCTTCCTTTTTAATTATTTCGTTTCAGCACCTATCGGGGAGCTGACCAAAGGCGTTCGTCACATGAGCAAAGGGACCCTGGGCTCTGAGGTAAAGATAAAGTCACAGGATGAAATCGGTGAGCTTGCCGCTGCTTTTAA
>CAZLDE010000095.1:0-6120 GCA_964558215.1 uncultured Thermoplasmatales archaeon | reverse complement strand
GTATACCCCTTGCTTATTCTTAAGCCGCTTACTTGAGGAGAGTGTACGGTAGGATAAGGTGGTTCGTTGGTAAAGCACAGAATAAAAAATGTTTTTCACAATAGCGGAGATTCTGTTGATTGTATCCTACTGAAAAATGGTTCTTTTCCCTTCATTGACGATAACTTTTTCTACGTCACCAACCTGACCCAGGGGTTATTTGAGGGAGCTTGCGTCGTGCTGTACCCGGACGGTTCATGTGACATGGTTGTTTCTGAACTAGAAGCAGATAGCGCAGCACAAAGCCCTGCCCAAAAAACCGTTTATAAAACAACAGACGAGTATACAAAAGCACTTAGGGCGCTTCTTTCATCTTTTAAAATCATCGGGGTGAACGCCTCTGGTCTTTCCTATAGAGACTATCGCAAATTAACAGAGCTTTTCCCACACATTACCTTCGTTGACATTTCAGAGGGTTTTTCAAAAACAAGGCTCATCAAGGATGAGCAGGAGATTAGTCATACAAAACAAGCATGCAGGATTGCCGATGATACGATGGCGACAATCCTTGATATCATCACGGAAGGCATGACTGAGTCTGAGCTAGCTGCTGAAATAAATTATTCTCTGCAAAGCCTTGGTGCCGAGAAACCTGCTTTTGAAACCATTTCATCGTTTGGGAAGAACACCGCAGAACCCCATTATACTCACGGGGAAAAACAACT
This sequence comes from uncultured Thermoplasmatales archaeon, assembly GCA_964558215.1. Lineage (GTDB taxonomy): Archaea > Thermoplasmatota > E2 > DHVEG-1 > DHVEG-1 > SM1-50. Next base: position 5,416 of record CAZLDE010000095.1, on the reverse strand, counting down.
TCAAAAAGGAGATTTCATCGTCTGTGATTTCGGCGCTTGTTACAAAAAATATAATTCTGACATCACCCGCACATTCGTCTACGGAAAAGCCACTGGACAACAAAAAGACATGTACGAAACCGTGCTGCAAGCACAGCAGGTTGCTTTGAAGATGATAAAACCCGGAGTACAGGCGAACGCTGTTCATCAAGCGGTTCATTCTGCTATCGAATCAACAGCGTTTAAAGGAAAGTTTATTCACTCTACGGGACATTCCCTTGGCCTCTCTGTCCATGACGGTGTAGGATTTAATGTTGAAAACACGATGGAATTACGTGAAAACATGATTCTTACAGTCGAACCCGGGGTTTACATATCTGGGATCGGAGGAGTAAGGATTGAAGATGACATCCTTATTAAAAAAGAAGGCGTAGAGCTACTTACGAAAAGCTCTCGGTTACTTGTCGAACATATATAGACTTTTTATTTCATCTCTTTGTCTCGTTTGTATGTCCAGTTGATTTCTGAGTTGATTTTTCGATACAGCTCTGCTCCTTTCTCAAGAGTTTTTTTCTCGTTTAAAACCTCTAAGGATTCATCAGCAAGTAATTTTAGGACATCGCGAAGTTCCTTTCTGTTTGCCTTGAGCAGGTCTATTCCGACTTTAAGCAGCTCATTGATGATGTCTGAAATGTTTTCTCCTTCTATTGTGATGTTAATTTTCACCATGGCATTCCCTCTGTATCTTTCTACTGTTATCACCCATTAGTGGCGATACAATCTGCCATGAAAACTACGACTTAAATACTTTTTCGTCTAATTTTATTAATAAATTAAAACCAGGGAAACGACTAAACTAGGTCCTTTTAGTTGTTTCACGATTAAATAATAATTTTTAATAACACGTTGTTCTTTCTCCGGTATCGTGGTAAACGATCAAAAATCTGTCGTCGAACACACAGAAAAACTAGCGATTGTGACAACAGTATCACTGATTGCTCTTGGGATAATCCAAATAATTCTTGGTGAAACCATCTCTTTTAGCGTTGCGTTGATTGCAAACGGCATCGATTGTATCGGAGATGGATTTGTCTCAGGCATAGTCTGGGCAGGATTGCGTTTTTTTAGAAGACCAGCGGACCGGCGATTCCATTTTGGGTATTACAAGCTTGAGAACCTGGCATCAATTGGTGCAACAATCGTGATGTTTATATTAGCTGGATATATCGCTTTTCGATCGTACAATCAACTGATAAATCCTCAGAGTGTTGCTATACCGTTTATTGGTGCGGTCGTAGCATTTAGCGCAGGGATTATTGCAGTTATTCTAGGAACCTATAAATTTATCAGATACAAGAACGCTCATATCAGTTCCGTAAAACTTGATGCAATCAACACCATAAAAGATGGAACCACGTCGTTTCTTACGGTTGTTGCTTTGATACTTTCATCCTTTGGATATATCATCGCAGATTCGATAATTGGTTTTATCATCGCTATTCTTATTCTCACAATAGGCTTTGCCGCTATTAAAGAATCAGGGTATATGCTGCTGGATGCGTGCGATGGTGATTGCCTCATGTATGGTTTGCTGATTAAAACATATGCAGAACGAATAAATGGGGTACAAGCAGCTCATATGGTTCGATTACGAAGGACCGGTCCGGTCATCCAAGGTGAACTTGAGATAACTGTTCCAGGGGAGATGACCGTTTCAGAGCTTGATAGGATACAATCTGAGATACTTCGGGTATCCACAGAAAAAATATCTGAACTCGAGCGGTTGACAATCACAGTAGTCCCTTCTGAAAAATAGGAAAAAAGGATGTGTACGTGGATTGTGGTTATTTGTTTAGATTTTCTGTAATCGTTGATGGAGTTTGACGACTGCTTCTACAGCGGATTTTCCTCGTTCGATGCGGTCTTCTGCCTGCAACCGAGTCATACCTGGTCCTGAAATCCCAAGACCAACTGGTTTGTTGTATTCCAATGCAAGGTCCGCTATCTTCCGAGCAGCATGTTGAATCACAAGGTCGTCATGCTCTGTTTCACCTTCAATGACCGCCCCGATGGTGATGACACCGTCAATGTCTTTGCGTGTGAGTAATTTCTTTACGGCAAGACCCATATCGAAGACTCCTGGCACTTTTACCACTTTTGTTATTTCCGCTCCAAGAAATTCCGCATGTTCTTTTGCCCGTTCGAACATCATCATGGTGATGTCATAGTTGAAATCAGAGACGACCGCTCCGATTCGTATTGTTTCTTTTACCATTTTCTTCTTTCACCTCCTTTTTTTTTTATTTTACTGGTCCTGCGTCTTTGAATCCTTCTCGAAGACCAGAACCTGCATGTTTCGTGAGATTCTCAGGATGAAATAGAAGGTCTAAGACGTTTCGTGCATGCTCCTGGGTTCGTTGCTGAGCAAGCCATGCAAGTTCTGAGGCTGTTTGTGCCTCATCTTCATATACAAAGACCTCGATGATATGTTTCGTGCACAGCAGCTGGGTCTGAATGAGTCCTGTGCTTGCCTCGTGAGCACATTGTTTATCAATGGGTTTAGGGCCAGGCATACCTAATGCCATGACGATATCACAGGACTGTTCCTCAAACAGTATCTTACATGCCACAGGTAAATCCTTAATCCCTGGGACCGTGTAGCGAATGATTTTAATGCCAGTGCTCTGGGAAGTAAGTTCCTTTATTGCCACGTCGGCCATGTTGTAACGGGCAAAGGTGGTATCAGCAATGCCGATTCGTTTCATGGTTCTCCTTCGATCTGCTGCATCTTTTTTTGGAATTCATGGGCAGCGATGACTTTCTGGATGATACGTCGAGTACCTTCGAGATCGCTTCCCCCTTGATATTGAGAGAGTCTGACGACCTGCACGCTGAGTTTTCTTTTCTTTAGCTCGTTTTTTATGATGCTTTCGTTATGGATTTGATCAAAACCAAGGGCGATGATATCTGGTTTTATTTCTTCAACAATTGAATACATATCATCCTCATGACCCAGGTAGGCCTCATCGACCATTTTTAACTCTTTGATGAGGCTGACTCGGATCTCCTGCGGGGTGATCGGGTCATGTTTGAGTTTTCGGACGGTGGCATCTGTTGCAACCACCACTGCGAGGGTGTCCCCTAGTTTTTTTGCTTCTCTCAGATAATAAATATGTCCCATGTGGAGTAAATCAAAGGTTCCTGTCGCCATTATTTTGACCATTGTTTCCACGCTTTCATGATGTCGTTTCCTTCAAGGAAGACGAGGTTGTTTTTTTCAGCGTATTGCTTTGCCTCTTCCTTTGGTAAGGCCTTTCCTTTCTCTCCCATGATCTCACAGCCGCTTCCGACCGGTGTCAGGCCTGCCATCTCAAGTAAGGAAATCACAAGCTCCGTATGACCTTTTCGTTCGTTGAGGAGTTTTTGCGAGGCAATGCAGATAGGGATATGACCAGGGGAGCGGAACTCGTTGCCAAATTCTTTTACGACTGTGTCGCTGTCTTTGTTTTTTATGTTGCTGACAAGTTCTGCGAAGTGTTTCATGGTAAGACTACGGTCGTTGTCGGTGATGCCGGTGAAGGTCTTCCTATGGTTGATGTAGAGCGAGAAGGAGGATTTCGTATCATAGGGGATGTCGTTTGGGACAAGCGCTTTCAGGACTGGGTATTGCGCACTGACTTGAGAATACAGGTCTGATAGGAAGGGGAGTTGGAGTTTCTGGGCAGCCTGATAGGAAACCATGAGGAAGATGAGTCCGCCACCGTCTTTGCGCATTCGTTTGATTGCATCAGGGGTGACGAATTGGGCTGGGATGACCAGGTCTGTTTCACTTTCTCTGGACTCGTTGTCATAAATGAGAATAAAGCGTCCGTTTTGAAGGGATTTGATTGCATCGTTGATACTAGGGATAGTCTCACCTCTGGTGAATATTTCACTCGATAAAATAAATATTGGGATGTTACTCAGAAATGGGTCGACTTGGTTTGGATTTACTCCGAGAAATCACATACCGAGTAATATACCCAGCAACCCTGTTACGCAACAGTTTGCTGCTTACGGTTATCAGAGAGTCAACTTTTTCTTTATTGTTCTGAAAATCACCAGAAAACTGATCTGGATATTTCTTCACTAAGTCGATTGCGACGTTTTTTATGTGTGTCTGTCGTATATTACCCAGGTTAATCACCCTTCAGATATAGAGTTCCGGAATAACGTTTTGTTATTTAAAGTTAGTGCGAGAGACATCCAGACAAAAATCAGCCTTTTTTTTCCTTCGATAGGCACACAAAAAAATGAAAAAAAGGAGTCTACACTCCTCCTACGTATTCATCCTTGTCATATGCAGTCGTCATCTCCTCTTTAATAACTTCCGCCAGACGCTTAATTCCCTCACGGATCACATCGTCATCAGCATACGAGAAGTTCAACCGCATCGAATTATAGTTACTGCTATCAGGGTAAAACGCATCACCAACGACATAGGCGACCTTCTTTTCAACTGCTCGCTTGAACATCAACCGGGTGTTAACGTTCTTTGGCAACGTCACCCAAAGGAACATCCCCCCACCAGGGACCGTCCATTTCGCGTCCTGCGGGAAATACTCTTTCAGTGCTTTCAGCATCACGTCTCGTTTGTGTTTATAGAGTTTTTTAATATGCTCGATCTGCACATCCAGATAACCTCCTTTGATGTACTCATAGGCGATATACTGGACAAACATATTCGAGCACAGATCACTGGATTGCTTTGTCAGAGAAAACCTATTAATAATCTCCTCGGAGGCGATCACCCAGGCAAGTCTGAACCCGGGAGCAAGGACCTTGGAGAACGTGCCTATGTAAATAACACGGCCTTTGGTGTCGAGCGATTTAATCGAGGGAATCGGTTCTCCTTCAAACACCAGTTCACCATATGGGTCATCCTCAACGATAACAAAATCATACTCTGAAGCGATCTCCAGGAGTTCTTTCCGATGCTCAAGTGAAATACTCTCCCCTGAGGGATTCTGAAACGTGGCAACTGCATACAAAAACTTCGGGGTGATACCTGTCCGATGGAGTCTTTTGAGGTTCCTACGCAGCGAATCAATATCGATACCTTCATCATTCATCGGAATGCATTCACAATTCCCCTGATATGCATGAAACGCCTGTAACGCCCCAAGATAGGTCGGTGCACTGGTGATATACGTGTCACCAGGGTCCAACAAATTAAACGCCACGAAGGATAACGCCTGCTGAGCACCCCCTGTAATCAGAATATCATGTAGTTCACAATCAATCCCTTTCTTCTCCCTCATCCTCTTTGCAAGAACGTTTCTCAGAAGCGGGAGCCCCTCGGTGGTCCCATACTGAAGCGCATTATGGATATTCGTTTTAAAGACTTTCTCAATGCACTCGTGGATGACATCCACAGGGAACGCCTGAGGATTGGGAA
>CAZLDE010000094.1:0-6123 GCA_964558215.1 uncultured Thermoplasmatales archaeon | reverse complement strand
ATGGTGAAGATAGACTATAAACAAAAATTATGTCACCTGGAGTTGCATGGTTTACGGCATCTTGGATTCTACTATAATTTAGTGGGCCACTCCCTCCAACATATAATATGTCACCCCCTATGTAACCTTGCAAGACTTTCTGTTTTGGTATTTCTGCAAATCCTGATGATGTCATAGTAGAAGTGAATAGAATTCCCAGAAATATTGAGACAGTAATAATTATCCGATTCGCTTTCATTATTAACGGCTCCTGAATTTTAACAGGTCGCTATACATATAAATCTTTTGAATTGATTTATATCGTATTTTATTACTCTTGAAACGTGTAGTAATGAGTAAGTTCCACATAGGCTCTTCCATTTATTTCAGTGCCATTGATGGTTCCATTGACAATACACACTCCCTCCCAGAAGCACGCACCAGGAAATAATTCTTTGAGGGCTTCTTGAAGCAATGGATAATTCTCTGTAAATCGCATCATTTGATTGGAAAAAACAGGCGTCACGTTGAGATCAATCGATTTTGATGTTTCAGTAAGATGCCATTGACAAGAATAGAAATGATTATCACCTGTATCATTCCAGAACCCCCGTGGTGTAATCGAATAATTTTTTAGTATCTCAGAATATCCATCATTATTACAGATATTCAATCCATCTGTGTAAGATTTGTTTATTTTTTCACCTGTTATTCTATCCCAAGTATCTCCAACAACGATTTCTTGATTATCCTGTAATTGTATGGAGAACCATTCATAGGTCATTGTCAAGCCCCATGGTGGTGGATTTTGATTAACAAAATTTCCCCACTGATGATCTATCCATGCATTCCCAACAACATTCTCAGTTACATCATTTAAAGTAATTTTACCTGTTACAAGAAGTTTTGTTAGACTATAGTAATATGAAAACTCCATGGCACCGTAGAATATTATTCCATCGCCACCAATAATTAATGGTTTTTTAAGGGAATCTATATCGACATCGAGTTTCATAAGTTTGGAAGTTTGTTCAGACTTTCCACTGACATCTAAAGAGTAGTTGAATGGTAGTAGTCCTTGATTATTTAATTTGGTATACCAACGGTCATATTGTAATATTCCATTATAATTTTCCTGATAGTTAATATCATATTCATCGATAGGGTTGATTTTTTTGACATTCTCAGATGGTTTTATCTCAATTGTTGAACTTTGATTCATAGTGTTCATGGTTGATTTGGTGTCATTTGTAAGTACGCCTTGTATATTTTCAGATACATAATTTTTTGTATCTGCTTCTTGGATAGTTATTTTGTCTGTTTCATCTTGGTTTATAAAATATGCAAAATTAAGATCAAGATGTTCGCTATTTGCAGTTAGTGTTCCAATCTGAATATTTGTATAAGTTTTTTCGTTTGTTAAATCAGAGATTGAAAAAATCCTTATCTCTTTTTTATCAGCAACATTTGTTTGGATTTTATAGAACGCAACAAACGATCCATATTCATCCCCGGTGGTCTGTCCGGTGAGATGGAAATTTACGTACCACCATTCTATGGGAAACTGCTGTGTGTCATGAGATCCTTCATCAGTGGGAAAAACGATGTCGGTCCCAGGGGGATAGTATGGATAGTTTTTCCAATATGCTTCTGGAGGATCATAGGTTTTTTTTATTTCTGCTTGGACGGGAACAATTGGCGTCATCATCGCTGTTATAATCAGGAGAGACACAATGCTTTTTATCAGGTTATGTACCGTTCTTTTTTTACTTTTTAGGAAGAATTCTAAGTTCATCGCTTCTCACCACGGTTTTCTTAGCTCGTAGTTGTCTCTGTTTCTATAAAAAACATGTTTTACAACTGGTACCAGGGTACTTTACAATTGATACCAAAAAACTATGGGTTCTCATTTTGATTTTCAGAACGCTTCTATGGCGAGATATTCACGAGGCATTCTTCTTGTCTCTGAGAAGTGTTTTTTACGCGGCTGTGCAGTGGTAGGCAGAAATAGCAGTCATCTTCCACATGGACTAGCCCATTATGTTCAAAGCTTTGAAGTATCGCAGCAAGCTGAAATTCCGGTACGTCAAGGAATCTTCGTTGGAGTTCCTGGAACGTTATGATGTCGATACAGCTGAGGAACACTTGTCGTTCAAGTTCGTTTAACACAAAGATCTTTATGGTCTGCAGGTCTCGTTTGTCGTAGATTTTTATGAAACTGCCTCCGTCCACAAAATAGAATAGTACTTGGTCCCGTTCTGTCTGCGATTGGTGTGGCTCTTGTTGATTTCTTTGTTGTAATTGTTTCCATTCTTCCACAAGGGTTTCCCAGGGTGAATGTATCAGGGGCCTGATTGGTTTGAAGGTGTAGACAAATGCGATTCCTTTCTGCAGGTACTCCTTAGGAAACATGAGTTGGTCGATTGGGACATGATCAAGTCGTTGGATGTTGAACAGCTCGGGGTTTTGGTGGATCGGGCTGCCGTGCATGATGCGAATTTCGCAGAGCTGAGGGGCATCAAGATAGGTTTTTAACAGCGAGACCGTCTTTTGTGTCTCCTCGAAATCCAATGGTTCTTCATTGGGGTATCCAACAAGCAGATTGTAGTTGTTTTTTATGTTGTTTTCTGTGCAGAACTTCAAAGCCGCGATGTTGTCGATCACCCGGACACCCTTGTTCATCTTTCGAAGGTAGTTGTTACTGAAGGATTCAATCCCTGTTTGGATGGAGGTGAATCCTGCCTCTTTCATGGCGGTGTAGTCCTGGCTTGTCATCTGTCCAGCACGGGCTTCGACGAAGAACGTAAAATCCTTATCTGTTTTTTTTAGTTTTTCAAACAGGGTCCTATACTCGGTTTTCGGAAGGGTGTTTCCTATGAGTTGGAAATCCATGATGCGGTATCGTTCTGAGAGATAATGGATTTCCTGGAGGATACGGTTGATGCTTTTTTCTCGATAGCAAGATTGTTGGATATTGAGGTTGCAGAACGTGCAGCGGTTCCACCAGCATCCTCGTGAGATCTCAACAGGGAGTCGGCCATAGTATTGGTAGTATTGCTGGATGTCTGGCGCTGTTGCGGCAAGCTGCTGGTAGAACGGATCGTAGGTGGGGATCGGCAGTGTGTTGAGATCCAGGTGTTTTACTGTCTTGTTCCAGTGCACCAGGTCTTGGTTCCTGTAGAGGAGTCCTGGGATTGATTCGTGGTTGTCATAGTCTGAGGCAAGTCTGAAGAGAGCGTCTTCCCCGTCACCGGAGACGATGAAATCTAGAAAGGGGAACGCATGCAGCATGCTTCTTCCGATGGTATCTGCGATTCTGCTACCGCCAAGGAGTATCTTTTTCTCAGGTGCATTCTCTTTGATTTTCTGTGCGATCGCTAGTGATGGGAGCAACTGGCCGTAATTAAGGGTAAAACCGATGATGTCAAAGGACCGCCAGTCAAGATGGTCAAGAACCCATTGATAGAACACATCGGTGTGCTCTACATAGTCATCAAATGAGAACAACGAGGATTGAGTGTTTTTCGGTTGATGGCTTTGATAGTACTGTCTGCATTTGTCTTTGTTTTTTTCCCAGTGTTTTGGGAAGACATATCGGGAGAACGCCATCTGGGCGGTATAGGAGTCGTTGGGCGGGTAGATTAAGAAATGATAGTTCTGCAGCCCGTAGAGCTCTGCTGCTTTGAGGTAGAGATGAGCGGTTTCTATGTGGATGTGTCGTTCTGTGCAGTATGCCTCTAGGACCGGAAGCTGGATGGAGGGAATCGTGACCCCAGCAAACGGCATGGCTACAAGTAAGACATTTTTTTGTGTATCGTGCATCTCCAAATCCACGACTATCAATCACGTGGGTTGTTTTTATATTTAACTCAAAACTCGGTGTTTTTCTCATTTTTTTTGTTTTTTCTATAGTAATGCAAGGGATGAGGACTGTAAGTTTAAATATATCATACAGTATAAATAATATAACGAAAGGTTGATGTAACAATGAAAAGTAATCGCATTGTGTTCATTCTTTGTACGTTGATGTTTCTTGGGAACGTCTTATTCCCCTTCGCACTTGGAGTTAGTCTTCGATCAGAAAACAGCTTGTCTCTTGATGGTCTACAGAAAGAGTCATCCTCGGAAAGCATGGTTCTGCCGTCCTCGTTTAGCTGGCGTGATATCAACGGCGTGGATTTCACCACACCAATCCGGAATCAGACCCCGTATCCAAGCTGTGAAAGTTTTGCGTTGGTCGGAGCGATTGAAACCATGGTCCAGTATAAAGTAGGATTTCCCTTTAACTGTGATCTTTCGGAAGCGCATCTGTTCTTCTACAGCGGAGGAAACATCATCTGGGGGTCATACCCGGAAAACGATACCCAGTTTCTCAAAGACTATGGAGTACCTGATGAGGCCTGCTGGCCGTATCCCGATGACCTGTATCAATATCCGTTGAACACAACCTCCTCGGACTGGCAGAACAGGACCGTGAAAATCACAGACTGGTCGTATCTTCCTGCTGACCCGATCGCAATTAAGACTGCGCTGATAACAAACGGGCCTGTCCCGAGTTATTTCCTTGTCTATGATGACTTCATCTACTATAAGAAAGGGGTTTATCAGCATCGATGGGGCAATGTTCGCGGCGCCCATTACATGGCGATCGTCGGTTACAATGATGATCCGGGGTACTGGATTGTGAGGAACAGCTGGGGGGTGAATTATCAGGATAACGGATGGATCAATGTAAAATACGGGGAATGCGGGATTGGGACGAAGAATTTCTATCTGACTGGTGTGTATGGGAAGTTCCCTATCTTGTATGTCGATGATGATAACATTCATGGTCCTTGGAATGGAACAAGGGAGTACCCCTATCGTACTATCCGGGAAGCAATCACCAAGGCATATGACGGTTATACGGTCTATGTTCTAAATGGGACGTACAAGGAGCGAATCGTTATTGATAAAAAGATACGGTTACAGGGAGAGGATGCAAGCAGGACAATTCTTGATGGAGACGGTCTTGCGGACGTGGTGACGGTCACGGTCCCTGACGTAAGCATCATTGGTTTTACCGTGCAAAACAGTGGCTCAGAGCTGTTTCATGCAGGCATCAAGACCCTTTCATTAAACTCCAATGTCACCATTGAACATAACATCATCAAGGACAACGCCATCGGTGTGTACCTGAATTACGCGTATGCGCCATCCTGGAATATCGTCCGGAATAATAGTATCATACAGAATGTTCGAGGGATGTATGCGCACTGGGCAAATAACGGGGAAATCTCGGGTAACATGATTGCAATGAATGATGAATGCGGTATTGAGATGCAGCATTGTACAAACGCTGTTATCTCAGGGAACATCATTAGTGATAATGGTTATGGTATCTACCTTCGGGGCGCATCAGACCAAAATACGATCACTGGTATGAATCTGATTCAGGATAATACTCTTGGTGTGAAGATCTCCGAGTCCAGCGGAAACCGGATTATCAAAAACGATTTTGTTGGGAACCTGCAAAACGCGTATTTCTACAATTCCTTTTTTACGGTCTGGCGGAGAAATTATTGGGATGACCAGGTGTTGTTCTTCCCAAAAGTCATCTCCGGGTCCATTGGAAAACGGGAGTTTACCTGGGTGAACGTGGACTGGTTTCCCTTGAGACGACCATTAAACGATTAATCCAGGGCGCATAATTCTAAAATACCACGATGTTGTTGTCTTATTTGTAAAAAAATTGGGGTACCATGGTCGACATCGATCTGAAGGACAGAAAGATTCTCTACGAACTTGATTTGGACTGTCGACAATCCAACACACAGATAGGAAAAAAAGTCGGATTGAAAAAGGATGTCGTCTCGTATAGAATAAAACGGATGCAGGATGAAGGAATTATAAAGAATTTTTGGACAGCAATTAATACATTTAAACTTGGATATCAGGTCTATAGAATCTATATAAATTTTCAGTATGTAAGTTCCTCAATAAAAGAAAAAATTATCCAACATTTTATCAGCTATAGAAACGTATGGGCTGTTATTTCCCTTAAGGCAGAGGTTGATTTTGATGTTATTATTTGGGTAAAAGACATTTATGAGTTTTATCAGTTCTGGAATGAAACACTTGATGAATTTGAAGATTATTTTGCTA
>CAZLDE010000093.1:4589-6162 GCA_964558215.1 uncultured Thermoplasmatales archaeon | reverse complement strand
ATTATTAACTATAACGGGAGAAAGAATATGAAAAGGAAGTTAGTAACCTTAGGTATATGTATGCTAATGTTCGTTACTGCTTTTACAGTAACAGCGACCAAAAACACAGATGTAAGTCCATCTGTTTTATCCGGTGCCAATAGTTTTATGCCAAACCGAGACCCTTGGGATCAAGTATTCGAATATGATATCGGAGCAACGGGCGCATCTGGTGCGAATGGAAATGCCGGTGCAGAATTTGATGGCACATATCTGTATAGCACCCGATGGGCGAGCAATTTAATCCACAGTTACAATATAGATGGAAGCCTCAATCAGGAATTTTCTATCGCTGGCGTAAGTGGCCTTCGCGACTTAGCTTACGATGGATCCCAATACATGTACGGCGGTGCAGCAGGCGGAACAATCTGGAAGATGGATTTCACCACCCAGACACTTGTTCAAACATTAACAGGCGGTTTCGCATCACGAGCTATTGCTTATGATACAGACCTTGATATCCTCTATGTTTCGAACTGGGGTGACCCTGTTTGGGAAGTTGATCCCGCCACAGGAACCATTATCGGACAATTTAATCTTGTTACGACAACCTCAACATATGGGTTTGCCTATGATCCTGACCCTAATGGCCCCTATCTCTGGGTTTTCGATCAGACAACCGGAGCAACATCCACGGTTTACCAATGGGATTTGACCGCAGGTGCATTTACTGGTTTTACCTATAATGTTGGTACCGATGTCGGATCTGGATCAGGAATCGCCGGTGGACTGTGGGCATCACCCGATTTCGAACCAGGATTATATGTCCTCGGAGGCTGTGTTCAAGACGGAGATGCACCGGGTACAACAGACTGGTTGTTTGGCTATGAGCTGTATCCAACAGGCCCTGTGAATCAACCACCAGCGACCCCAGCAGCACCAAGCGGACCAGATAACGGGATAATAAACGTCGAATACGAGTTTACCGCAGCAACCTCAGACCCAGAGTCACATCAGATATACTACTGGTTCGACTGGGGCGATGGAACAAATAGCGATTGGCTTGGGCCCTATGCTTCAGGCGCAGCTGCAACTGCCACGCATATATGGACTGCTGGCGGAGACTTCGATGTTACCGTGAAAGCAAAGGATGAACTTGGTGCTCAAAGTGGTGTGTCACCCGCTCATACAATAACCATTGCTGAAGGACCTGTACTAGAGATTGAGAATATCACCGGAGGATTACTCAAGGTAAAGGCGAATATTAAAAACGTCGGTGGTTCAGCAGCAAGCAACGTTGCATGGACAATAAGCCTAACCGGTGGATTGGTGATACTTGGCAAAGAAACCACAGGAAGCATCCTGTCTCTTAACCCTGGAGAGTCGCGAGAGATTAGCTCAAAAACAATTATTGGGTTAGGAAAAACAATCATAAAGATCACAGCTACAGTCCCAGAAAGTACAGCCGAAGTGGAACAAAACGCAACGATACTCTTGTTCTTCATCAAAATCTAGTTCGGCAGAGCTTCAGCCACAAACATCGATGACCTGAAATTCAGGTCACGTCTCTTTTTTTTTTTTTTTTTTTTTTTTT
>CAZLDE010000093.1:665-4579 GCA_964558215.1 uncultured Thermoplasmatales archaeon | reverse complement strand
CTAAAAGACCTTCTGAGGAGGAAATCAGAAAATATATCTAACCCTGTTTTGAAAACGAAAGAATTTTCTCATTTATCAATACCTTCATTCTCTTTTTGCTACTGATGATTGGAACGCGCATTTCTACGATGGTTCATAAGGGGAAAAAAAGAATTCAGCTTCTTGTTGTAGGCTAGTTCTGTATTTCTATGTCTTAGCCGTATAAGATTACTTGCTAGGGGATGAAGAAACTAGATGCGCAGTGGGGTAGCTTTTGAAAAGATTACTATTTTTTAAGATAGCTTTGATACGGAAACGATGCAAAACAACGAGTATGCGACCGGGGAATTAACTGAGTTTTCTAATCCCTCAAGTGCGAGTCGTTCTCAAGAGTCATCACATGCCAGTCGGAGTTGGTGAATAAAGCTCTGCAACCGGGTCAACTGCAGCATTCACCAATGATATAGATTTTCTGTTCCCTGCTTCTTAAGAGATGAGCGGAGAAATACACGTCAGCATCAACAGGATTGGGCGTTCTACATAACACCAGGTCAACTAGCATGATCTCGAAGTATTCTTCTGAAATTTGCAGAATGGGTGTATACAACTGTGAGAGTCACGATACTTTCTGGAGTACATCAACAGATAAACATGATTCTGTAAAAGAAAAAAAAAAGAGGGGATGTACTACCCAAGCATCTGCCGTAATATCGGAAATGAATTGGGAAATCGCTGCAGGATAAGTTCCAGGAGCTGCAGAAACAGAGTTCGAACCGAGTAGGCAGTGTCCTTTGGCATAGTAATTGGTAAGGGTTCTGACCAGTTGGACTCTGCACCCCACACATCCTTTGCTTTTACCTTGATAAGATAGTTTCCCTTTGTGGTATAGGATTTCTGAGCACTTCCCACGCTTCCTGAGTTGAATGGCCCGAGCCATTCGCTGATGTTCCCGTCACCCCAGTCCCACATGTAATAGACCTGGTCGCCTTCTGGGTCCATGGTTGTCGTTCGGTAATTATAGGTAGTGCCGGGTTTCCCTGTTGCTGGTCCAGTGGGTTTGTCAGGTGCATTTGGCGCCTCGTTTTCCGGTAATACCCGGACATGGAGAATGGGGCTGTACCACCAGGTTTGTCCTATGATCTCTTCAGTCCCATCAGTTCCTTCCAAGATCTCATGGTATGAATCATTGGTTCGTTCCTTGATGAGTCTCAGATAGGGGTTGGTAAGATAAACATCTGGTCGTAGCACATTTTTGTAAATCTGATCGACCTGTGCTTTTGCCACGAAATAATAATCTCCAGGAACCGTGAAGGTGAGTTGTTCGACGTAGGTTATACCATTAGTCTGGCCGTTCATCGCATTATCCCATCCTGTTCCACCGATATAATCACCCGCATGTTCATCATGGTCCAGGGTGGTATACGTCCATGTCTGAATAGGGTTAGGATTGAATCCATATTGAAGATAGGTGTGATCCACAACCATACTTCCATTCACCTGCCAGGTAAAGTTCACCGGTGTGTTGGTGATGACAATTTCGTCCTCTTGCACTGAGTCTGATTGCCAGCGGAGGTAGGGTTGTGCCAAATCTGCTTGGAATAAAATGATACGGCGTATTTCAGCACCATACCGAGCGACAGTATCGTTCCCGAAGGTGTCTTGGCTAGGGTTCTTTGTGTTTGACATCTCTGGTGAAAGCCAAAGGATACCTGCGCCGGGATAGTTCCCCCAGGTTTCCTCATTGACATAAGGGTCTTCCATAGGATTTGAGATAACATCTGCACCATATGCCCAGGGGCTGATTCCGCCCCCAACAGTGTATCCAACAGTGTCAGGGATGGTACCTACACTGTATTTATCGAGGTTTCCTCCATAATCACCAATATAATCACCTAATCGAAGACTGGATGCATCAAAGAAATAAAAATCTGGAGGAGCATAATTGTAAGAATACCCCGTGATGGGGCTTGTTCCGACTATACTACTATGCATGTTTCCCCAGGGATATAATAACATTCGAGCGCCACCATGGAAATCACAGGCAAGTCTTATGGTATGATTATCAACAAAAGCCCGTAATGTCTTTCCGTTGACGCTTGCCCAGATGCCACCAGTGGGTTCATAGGGGTCCCAGTTCATATCTGCTTCTCTGTTTAAATCCCATCCATGTGAATCGTATCGTTGGACATGATCAAACCCATAGGGGTTATGGGATGCTTCAAGGTAGATTTCCCTGTTATCGATGAGCCATCGGAGCCAGGCTTTGGAATAATACGGGCTTGGTTCATCGGTAAATGCCATTCGCATCAACCAATCCGTAAACCAAAACATGCCAACGGTTCCAACGGTTTCATCACCATGGGGGCCGCCAAGGAACAAGACCTCTGGTTTATGGAACCCAAGTGATTCGTTGGTGATTCGAACATAATATGCATCATAACTGTTCGGGATGGTCCCTGTATTGTAAAGTTCGTTTGCTTTGAAGACCTCGATATAACCTGGGTATTGAGCTTCAAGGGCTTGGTACCAACTAATGAGCTGAGTATACGACGTAGGTTTGTTATACCAACTTGGGCCAAAAGAACTCATTTCTTCATTTTCTTGGTTTTCTTCTGAGATGCTGTTTTGTTTTTGTAACCCGTTTGAGTAGGCGACAGCGGGTTGAATGGCGGTTAGCAACATTATACATACTATTGCTAGAATAAAAAGATTGAATTGCTTTTTCTTCATAGTATCCCCATTTGATAATATAAGCCTGCTTGATATAAAACTTTCTATTTAGGGGGATATTCAGATGTTTTTTTCGATGGGTGTCTCCTGGTTCATCTGAGGGTCTGACTTGAGCTTTTCTAGATATATCTGGATGAGATGACCAAGGGTGATCTCTCCTATGATGTGTTTGTCTTTATCAAGGACTGCGAGTTGTTTTATTTTTTGTTGCTTCATTTTGGTAATCACATCAGCTATTGTTTCTTCAGGTTCTACAGTGATTGGTTGTGCAGACATGATCTCCTGGGCGGTCATTGAAAGACCAAATTGGAAGGAGTGAAGTGTTGGTTTATCAAAAGATTGTAAAGAATCACTGACTGGTGCAAACAGCGGGATCGTATCTGATTCGGTGATCACCCCGCAAAGCTGCGGTGTTGCCTGCGAATCAACGACCCAGAGATGCTTTTTTTTCGTAAGCTGTTGGAAAACATGCTTGATATCCGCTGATTTCTCAATGAAGCAATTCTTCGAATCCAGTGGTTCTAAGAGATCCTTAACCATGCGTGTATACAGTTGTTGTATGATGCTTTGATTCTCACTCATCGTCCTCAGAAAGGTTAATGATAGGAAGGTTATTTAAAATCTCTTACGGGTTTGTTTTTCCATGATTTTAAATACCACGAATTGATACCAATTTCCATAGGATTAGAATTAAGGGATGCCTTGGATGCTACTCGAGATTACACTAGCGATTATTTTTGCAAAGATATTCAACGTTATCTTTGAAAAGATAAAGCAACCTGGTGTCATTGGGGAGATTATCGCAGGTATCATCCTTGGTCCTTCATTGTTAGGAGCATTCTCTGGTTCGACGATTACTCTTTTTGGCTCGACTGTTTTCAATTTCTCTTTGGATCTTACCTCTGCTGAGTTTAAAGAAATCGCTTTTATCGGGGTCATTTTCCTTCTGTTTATCGTAGGACTTGAGACTAATACAGGGGATCTGAAAAAAACCAGGAAAGCAGGGTTCTTTGTCGGTATTTTCGGAGTCATGGTTCCGTTCCTTGCTGGTTGTTTGTTTGGGACGTTGTTTGGTATGGATATTATCCAAAGCATGGCTGTTGGTGCTATCCTACTTTCGACTTCTGCAACTATTGCGATACGGATGCTTGCTGATATGGATATGTTATCTACTCGGGTTGGTTTGACGTTGCATACTGCAGTTG
>CAZLDE010000093.1:0-655 GCA_964558215.1 uncultured Thermoplasmatales archaeon | reverse complement strand
TGCAATTATTATTTTTGCACTGGTGTTTGGGACTGGAAATTCATTGATTCTTATCTTACAGATAGTATTGTTCTTTATTCTTACCGTTGGAATTGGTGTTACGCTTGTTCGGTTAACGATTCATAAGAAATCTACAAGGAAAGCCCCTATCATTATTATCACCTCGGGGTTAGTGATTTGTTTTTTGTTTGCTGCTTTTGCAGAAAACATGGGTCTTACTGCTCTCATCGGTGCGTTTATCGCTGGTTTGTTCATCCGTAAAACACCCCAAGCTGGGATTCTTACAGATTATATCAAGACCATTGGATATGCATTTTTCATTCCTCTTTTCTTCGTAAGCGTTGGTGCGGGATTTGATTTTCTGTTTCTCCTTGATTCCAGTAATCTCGTCTCGTTGTTGTTTTTTATCATTACTTTTTTGTTGTTCGGCATCATTGCAAACTTCCTCGGTGGCAGTCTTGGGGCTCGTTGTTCTGGTTTAAGCCGGAGAGAATCTATTAGTGTTGGTTTTGGGATGATGCCGATTATGGGTGTTGCTCTCATTATTGTGACGACCGGTATCGATCGAGAGATCTTCGGGGATCCATCCGGAGTGCTTGCGAATCAGATCCGCACAGCCACTCTTCTTTTGATTATTACAAGTACTCTTATCACG
>CAZLDE010000092.1:0-6240 GCA_964558215.1 uncultured Thermoplasmatales archaeon | reverse complement strand
AAGATTATTTTGCTAAAGTCACCCTCTCTGTCTACGTTGAAGCTTTTAATTATAAAAAATCCTTTTTACTTCCTACTCATCAAGAGAAAGAAGATAGATTGATATATAGAACAACATGTGGTGGAAAATCAGTTGAGATTGATAAAATTGATTATGCTTTGTTAAATGAAATGGCTGTAAATGCTCGAATACCCTTGATTGATCTTGCTGAAAAACTTAAAGTATCTTCGCAAACAGTGAATTACCGACTCAATAGTCTTATGAAAAATGGAGTTATTAATGCATTTCGGGTAAATGTTGATTTGGCTACGTTTGGTTTACAACATTATAAATTAGATATCTATTTAAGAGATCATAAACAAAGAACCGCAATTTGGAATTATGTCAAAGAAGAACCATATTGTGATACCTTAAATGTTGCAATTGGTTGGTGCGATTTGGAATTTGAATTAATCGTTGATAATGTAGATCAGCTTGGCAAAATAATGGAAGACCTATACTCAAGATTTCCAAATGCAATAAAAAAACAAACTTTTTGGATTGCTGAAAAATTCTATAAAGAGCGTTGGTTGCCTGAATTAGAATTTTGACTTGTTGACAAGCCTCGATATACGGGTAATATGGAGGATTATTTAATTTCCCCCAAATCTTTTTTGTATTAATACAATGATGGCATGATGCTCTGAAGAGGCATGATTCCTGCGACAACCGCTCCGGCTACTACGCCAATGATTATTGTTTCCATTTTTTTCTCACCATCCTTCATTGATATTTATTATCATGATATACTTTCTCTGTCTTTGTTTATATACTTGTCGTGACAAAATGACAAAATGAAAACAGTCTCTAATCCTGGTAAACCTCTCCTATTGGAACGAATCGATGCACTGGTCTACCATGGACAAATACGCTCCTAATACAGAATACGGTGCGGTGAGCGTTATCAAAAACACGCTCCGTGTCCTCAGTACTGCGACCTGCTTGACATACACCATCGTCCCCTCCAGTTCATACACATAGGTGATTTCATAGGCTTGCAGGGAACCAAGAGGCCGCCAGTCACGAGAAAGAACCGTATGGTTCAAGCCACTCTCAGAGAGATTCTCCTCGACTTGGTCAGCAAAGGTGCTTAACGACCGACCTTCACTAAGGATGAATGGGATATCAATCCGTAATGACACCTCAGAAGTGTTTACCGGGGTAAACCAAACAGCGACGGTTGGAAGCTCGTTTTCCATCTCCTTCCAGCCTTCCGGTGGGTTCAGGGAGAACTCATACGTCTCGTTTGTGTAGGAACGAGAAGCGGTCTGCTGGGTACACCCCGGTAGCAGAACCAGAAGAAGAATCACAATCCCAAGGAATACTCGAACACGTTTCATACGCACAGGGAAAAGAAACACCATCATCTATAAAAGAAATTCGTTTACAACCATCACTATCTACCTCCCGTCATATTTATCCATAAAAAGCAATTTGTAAATAAAAAACAGGGGTTTACAGGTCTTTATACAATGATTTCCCGGAAGAATCCATCGCCACGACAAGCGGACCAAACTCCGTAACCTCAAGGATCCAGACTGCCTCGGGCATCCCTAGCTCCTCTAGCCAGTGCACCGCAGGCACCGCAGTGATTTTCTCAGCGGCAAGCACCCCAGCACCACCAGGGAACGCCGCATACACAGACCCAGTTTTCATCAGTGCATTTCTCGTCCGCTGCCCCATCCCGCCCTTGCCGATGATCAGATGAAAACCGAAACGATCCAACAGGATGCCTTCCGATTCCTCCATACGACGGCTGGTCGTCGGTCCAGCAGATATCGCAATCCATCGTCCGTTTTCCTGCTTCATCAAGGGCCCACAATGATACAGTGCCATGGATGAGGGGTCGAACGGAAGGTCCTTTGGCTTCATCGACAGCATCTTCAGATGCGCTCCGTCACGTGCTGTGAAGAGTTGCCCGGAGACAGAGAGGATGTCACCAACCCGTAACTTTCGTATCACCTCCCGTAGCACGGGAAGTGTCACATGGTACTGCATGTTAGTGCACCGTCCAGCTTTCATCCTTCTGGAGTTCCATGGTCGCCCGACGGTCTGCCCAGCACTGGATCACCACACCAACCGGAAGGCTTGCCGGGTGACGATGAGCGACTTCTATGTGAACATCAAGGGCGGTCGTCTTTCCACCAAGCCCCATCGGACCGATACCAGTTTTATTGATCATTTCAAGTAGTTCCTCTTCAAATATTGCGATGCGTTTTTCTGGATGTCTGCTGCCCACCGGTCTGAACAGCGCGCGCTTCCCCAGGTTCATGACCAGATCAGCACTCCCACCAATCCCCACACCGACCACAATCGGTGGGCAGGGTCTACCAGCTGCTTTTGTTACGACATCGACGACACATCGTTTGATGCCTTCAAATCCAGCGCTTGGGGGAAGCATCGCTAACGCACTGACATTCTCACTGCCGCTTCCCTTTGGCAGGACAACGATACGGACCGAATCCCCTGCGATGAAATCCCAAATGATATGCGGCAGATACGACCCGAGATTATCGCTGTGGTTTTTTCCACTGAACGGATCAACTGTGTTGGGTCGTAACGGGATTTCCTTGGTCGCCCGGACGACCGCTTGTTCAATAATCTGTTTTAACGCCCCTATCCCAGGGTACTCTGTGCCTATTTGCACAAAAAACGTAAGGATCCCAGTGTCCTGACAGACCGGTGCTTGTTTCTCCTGTGCCATTGTGATATTTGTCAGCACTGCTTCAAGTTGTATTTTTGCTACCCCTGTCTCGGTCTGTGCTGCTTTTTTCAAGGCAGCGACCACATCAGAGGGAATCTGGGTTTCTGCTTTACGGAGTAACTGTACGATCCCTTCCTCGATGTGTGTGGTACCCATATGACCTCATCAGAACGATATCATCTGAAACAAATAAGGTTTTGCGTAAAAAAGAAAAAGAAAAAAGGAAGGAAAAAGTGCCCTTACTGGGCTTTTCCGATTTCATCGACTGCTTCCGGGTTTGCCAGCGTTGAGGTATCCCCGACTTCTTGGCCAAGGGCCTTTGCCCGGATGACCCGTCGCATGATCTTTCCACTGCGGGTCTTTGGCACGTCGGAGACGAACCAGATCTCATCGGGTCTGGCTAGTTTTCCCATCTCTTTTGCGACATGCTCCCTGAGGAGTTTTTTCAGATCCTCGGTCGGCTCGATTCCTTTCTTGAGCACCACAAACGAGGTGATGGATTCTCCTTTCTCCTCATGTGGTTTTCCAATGACTGCTGCTTCAGCGACCATCGGATGGCTGACCAGGGCTGATTCGACCTCGGAGTTCCCGATACGATGACCAGAGATCTTTAAGACATCATCGGCTCGTCCCTGGATCCAGAAGTATCCATCGCTGTCCTGACGGGTGACGTCCCCAGCAAGATAGATGTTCTTGTATTTCCCCCAGTAGGTTTCCTTGTATCGCTCCGGGTTCTTATGGATGCCGCGAAGCATCCCAGGCCATGGGTGCAGTAATACGAGGTTTCCCCCACCGTTGACAACGGGTTGGCCTTGCTCGTTGTACACCGCGGCGGCCATCCCTGGTAAGGCTCGTGTCGCAGAGCCAGGTTTCAAGGGTGTGATTGGTAAAGGTGAGATGACGAAATGCCCCGTCTCGGTTTGCCACCAGGTGTCCATGATCTGGCAGTGTTCACCTCCGATGTTTTTGTAGTACCAGATCCATGCCTCTGGGTTGATTGGTTCACCGACCGATCCCAAGAGCCGGAGGCTGCTGAGGTCGTGTTTCTTCACCCAGTCTTCCCCATGTCGCATGAACAGTCGAACACTGGTTGGTGAGGTGTAGAACACGCTGACGCCGTATTTCTCAATAATCTCCCACCAGCGGTCTGGTTGTGGCCAGTCAGGGGCGCCCTCGTAGATGACCGATGTTGCACCAAGTATCAGTGGCGCATACGCAATGTAGGAATGTCCGGTGACCCAGCCGATATCAGCGGCGCACCAGTAGACATCCTCGTCTTTTATGTCAAAGACCCATTTGAGGGTCTGTGCGATACCAACAGAGTATCCTCCATGGGCATGGATGATCCCTTTTGGTTTCCCGGTTGTTCCGGAGGTGTAGAGGAAATAGAGTGGTTCGTTTGCTTCAAGCTGCTCGGTTTCACATTCCCGGGGCATGTCTTTGACGATGTCATGCCACCAGAAGTCTTTTTTGTCGTTCCAGTTCACTTGATCGCCGGTTCTCTTGTAGACGATGACGTGTTTGACGCTGGGTGCTTCTTTTACTGCCTCGTCAGTCTGGTTTTTCAAGGGTACTTTCTTCCCACGTCGCCAGAAGCTGTCACAGGTGATGACTGCTTTTGCGTCACAGTCAAGCATCCGGTCTCTGAATGCTGAGGCGCTGAACCCGGAAAAGACCACGGAGTGAATCGCACCAATCTTGGCACACGCAAGCATCGCGACTGGTAATTCAGGGATCATGGGGAGGTATACACCGACGCGATCTCCTTTCTTAATACCCATTTTTTTCAACGCGTTTGCGAGTTTATTGACTTCTATGTAGAGGTCGTTGTAGGTCAGTTTCCGTACGTCTCCTGGTTCTCCTTCGAAGATGAAGGCGACTTTGTTTTTCCGCCAGGTTTTCACATGTCGGTCAACCGCGTCATGGACGATGTTGTATTTCGCCCCGACGAACCATTTCACCCAAGGGGCGTCCCATTCAACCGTCTTTGTGGGTGGGGTGTAGAACTCAAGGAGTTCCTTTGCCATTTCGCCCCAGAACCATTCCCAGTTGTCTGTTTTCTTGTATAACTCGTCGATTGTTTTGATGTTGTGTTTGTCCATCCACTGCTTTACGTTTGTGTTGTTCACAAATTCTTTTGAAGGTTTAAAAACCCGTTTTTCGTCCAAGAGGACTGATATGTTCTCGCCAGTCATGTTAAAAACTCTCCCTTCTTTCTTCTTTTATTTTATTTCTATTATTATATAGATTTAATATCTGTAGCCTAAAAAGACCGGTGAACTGATGGTCTTTAAAGCTGTTCCCTATTCGGTGATAGGGATGTGCCGCAATAGAGTTGGAGTATAAGTATTTTTTCATCTTTTCAGTGGTTTTTTCCTGGGAAATCATGTCTCAACCGCTCCTTAAAATTCTGTTGACGAGTGGTGGTAAATCAAAGTCTTTGATTATCTCCATTCGGTCCAGAATATACGTACTGATAAAGGGTGGGTGGGAGAATAAATTATTTTCTTTTAAGAACGTGATTTTGTTCATCTGGTCTTCCTTGTAGTGTTGATAGGTCTGATACGCAGAAAGCAGGACTGCTTCGAATTTCCTGCTTGCAAAAAAAATCGTTGACGGGGAGTCCAGGCAGGCTAGGTCTTGAGGGCTTGGTGTTTTGCTTGGGTTGAATCGGATGTGATAAAAGGTGAGGATCTCCACGCCAATGGTCTTGAGGTTGGGGAGGATGAGAAGTTGCAGGAGTCCTTGGGTGAGGAATTGTTTTTTCATTCGGGCGATCGTGTGTCGTGAGAGATTGACCTGTTCGCCTATTTGTTGTGTCGTTGCTGTCGGGTATGCGACCAGTGCATTGTAGACCTTTTTTTCTTTTTCTGTGAGGTCAACGGTGGTGGTGTTGCGGAAGAGGTTCGTAGAGGGTTTCGTCTTTGGTGTTGCATCAAGTTCGAAGAGGTTCTGAAGGAATGCGGAGAAATCAAAGAACTTGTGTATCTGGCTTGTTTCGAAGGGGAAGATCACCTCGTGGGGGTATTCTTTTTCAAGAAGCCCGAGTCGTCCGAAGGTCTCTGTTCGAATGTCATTGATGCGTCCGATGTTGGTGTAGTTTTGTGAGAGGCTTATGGAGAATCCTTTTTCTTGTTCTCCGACTGAGAAGAAGAGTTCATCGAAGACTTCGATGGTTCGTTTTGTTGTCTCCATCCGTTGTTTAAGTGGGATGACCGGGTTGAAGTGCATGTACATGACTGCAAGCAGTTCGCAGCCGAGACGGTTGAGGAAGGGAAACATGATGCTTCGATAGTATCCTTGTGTCGCGAGTCGTCGTTTGATGGAGGTGAGGGTGGAGAGTTTCATTTCTAGGAGGTTTGCGAGTTGGCTGTCTGTGACGGTTGGATGGGCGCATATGCCATGGAACACTTTTTTTTCGTTCTTGGTGCGTATGGTTTGGTTCACAGCCTGGGAAAGGAGAACATCCATAAATAATTATCTCATGTTACTGAAAT
>CAZLDE010000091.1:0-6330 GCA_964558215.1 uncultured Thermoplasmatales archaeon | reverse complement strand
CTCCTTATCCCTCATCTGTTGTCTTTCAAACCGTTTTTATTTTTTTTCTCCATGCCAAATAGTCGTATGCAGACCAATCATACCAACCTGTTTTTATGCTTGTCATATTTATACATTCGCTGAAAAAATACGCAAATTGACAAATCGCAAAACGGAAAATAACGCAGCATCATTTGTAAATGATTTTTTTTTTTTCAGATATTCAACCTTGCGCTAATATCATTTCATCTCTATATAGTCTCCTTATTAAAAAAAGAAACAAAGTTCAGTGTGTAGAAACGAAATGTTTATTAGAAAATAGTTACTTACCTATTTCACAGAATAGAGGGATGCAACAAAAAGAAATACACATACTTCTAGTGCATCTTCTCTGCAGGATGGGATGGGAAACCAGATGCCTCATCAGGAAAAAAACACGAAAGGCCTACATGTTACTCCTATGATTCTTCTCCCGATAGCTGGAAGCATTTTTGAAAAAAAAACGCCGATGAAAGCAACAGAGCATCCGACTCTTGATTTTCACCTTGAGATGATAAAGAAAATCGACAGGCTCCTTGATGAACATGAGCAAGAAGACATCGTAGCCCCATCATTTCAGCAACCCCCACCTATTCCTCATCAACCACCAAGTCCGATTGAACCACGATCCCCGATCGCTAAGACATTTGCTCATGAAGAAGTCACCTGGAGACCACCGATGGAACCGGTTCGAACGCGCACACCGACACTTCCTGAGGAGTTCAAAACAGAACTTTCCGTCACCCCTGAGTTCCGGTTCATCACCAGCCTTGAGTTCCTTCAAACGGTTACGCAAACACTGCCAGCTTCATCAGAGGAGCGTGTGGAGATTATCGACATCAATGCTCTCACTGGGGAGACAACAACCTCTCATCATACCACCAGTTTTCTCAACATAAAAAACCAGGATGAAAAACCACCAGTCCCAACTCGTAGGAAGGAATCAATTAAAAAAGAAGAATATCAGAGTAAAAAAGTAGAGGTGATAGACACCCAGGCTCTGGAAAAGGAAACAAGCGAGGACACCTGGATTACTGCGACCCAACAAGCCAAACAAATTGAAAAGAAAGCAAAGGTCTACTTCCTCAACAAAAAAGACGATACTGACAAAAAACAAAAAAACAATGCAAGCGAGCAGTCGTATATCCCAGATGATATTGAAGAACGTCTCAAAGCATTAAAAGAAAAAAAGAAAAAAGAAGAAGAACAAAGACGGTTGCTTTATGAGGACGTCGAAGGAGATCTTCAGGCAGAAGAAGAAAAGAAAGAAGGCGAAGACAAACAAATCGGAGAGGAAAAAAGAGGCAAGGGTCTTCTCGCCAGACAAGAAAAAATTGAAAAAACCGAACAAAAAAACCTCGATGGAAACGATCCGTCTTCTCATGGGAAAGACCCTTCGTTGTATAAGACTGCAAATGAGTTAAAAAAAGAATTAAAAGAGCAAAAACGACTCCATCAACTTGCGATACGCAAAGCACGCGTCGAAGAAAGACAACGAAAGAAAGAAGAAAGAGATGCATTGAAATTACAAAAAAAACAAAAACCTTGGGAAAAAGAACAAGAACCACCCGTTAAATCAGAACCAGCAGAACAGGATTCTACGAACGAAGCCGAGGAAGATCTGGGGGAAGAGGAAGAAGAGATGGAAGAGGATCACTTGGATGAGTTAGACGAGGACATCCGTAAAGTGCTGCTGATGACCGATTATCTCCTCGGTGAACTCCCCGAGGATGTCCTGAACATCTTTTTAGAATCGGAAGAATTCAAATTATACGAAAAAGTATTGAGTAAATATAAAATTAGAGTAAAGTGAGTAGAGTCATATGGGCTTATTAGAAAAAGGGCAACAAAAAAAGGAAAGCGTCATTATCTCCGGAGAGCCTCACATTATCAAAAAGAAGAAGAGGCAATCACGTCAGACGAGAAAGGAATTTGACGATCAGGCGATATTAGAAGCGTACCGTATTCTACGACCAAGCAAAACGACAGAACGGCCCCAAAGTCTGCTCGAGAAAGCACAACAAATAAAAAGATCTCAGTCCGCGGAATCATCAGGCCAGACTCTTGAGCTACTTTCCTCCGAGCAACTACAATTAAGTCAATCTCAAACAGCATCACAGACCGATGATGAAATATCGACTCAGGTTGTTCATCAGCCTGCTGAAAAAAACATTGAAATCATTGAAGAGCAAACAGGGTTTGGATGGAGGCAGCAGGGGATAAAACACATCGTCTATGACCATAATAACCATGAATTCCAATATCAGGTCATCGAACCACCTCTCAACGAAGATCAAAAGAAAATAAAAAATGAAATCGCCCACCTTTTCAAGATGTTAGCAGACATCGACACGGTTGATATGACCTATGACGAGAAGCAAAAATTCTTAGAAGAGACTGTGGACAATATCATTAGTGATAATCGTATCTATATCGAAGAAGGATCAAGAGACGTGATATTCTATCATATCTTTCGGGATTTCCTTGGGTTTGGACGGATCGATATATTAATGCATGACGAAGGCATCGAAGATATCTCCTGTGATGGTCCAACCACACCTATCTTCATCCATCATCGGAAATATGAAGCGATTGAAACGAATATTTATTTTAACTCAGAACAGGAACTGAACTCGTTTCTGGTCCGGCTCTGTCAACTCTCAGGAAAACAGATTTCGATATTCTCTCCCATCGTTGATGGGAAACTACCGGATGGATCCCGTCTCCAAGCGACTCTTGCTCATACTGTGACAAAAGGATCTACGTTTACTATCAGGAAGTTCAAAGAAGTACCTCTCACTCCTATCGACCTCATCGAGTACAACTCGATGTCGACAGAGATGGCAGCCTATTTCTGGATGGCGATCGAAGATGGGGCCTCTGTGCTCTTCTGCGGTGGGACAGCGAGTGGAAAAACAACTGCTTTGAACGCTCTTACGTTGTTTATACCAGCGTCACATAAGATTATCTCTATCGAGGATACCCGCGAGGTCAACATCCCCCATAAAAACTGGATTGCGGGAACTACCCGGAAAGGATTTGCGGCAAGTGATGAAAGCAAGACTGGTAAGGACATTGATATGTTCGATCTTATCAGGGCAGCGTTGCGGCAAAGACCACGGGTTATCATCGTCGGAGAGGTCCGTGGTAAAGAGGCATATAGTCTGTTCCAGGCGATGGCGACAGGCCATACCGCGTACGCCACAGTTCACGCAAGTACGATTCATACGCTTATCCAACGATTAGAAAACCCTCCGATTGAACTCCCCCGTGCGCTACTTACATCGCTTGACATTATTGTCTTCCAAAACGCAGTTGATATCGGTGGGAAGATGGTCAGACGAATGACTAGTGTGACCGAGATCATCAAACTTGATCCGGATACCAATCAGTTGATCTTCATGGCACCATACACATGGATATCAAAGACCGATGATCGGTTCGATAGCCCGGGGTCAAGTAAGATCCTTAACCGCATCAAACAGCAGAACGATTGGACAGATGAACGGCTCATGCAGGAGCTAAACAACAGGATTATTGTCCTTGAATGGATGCGTAAGAAGAAGATTAAATCGTATAAGAAGTTCGGCAGCATCATCGCGGAATATAAGAAATTCCCTGAGAGAATCCTTGAACTCGCTCAGAAGGAGCTAGAAGAATGAAATCAACGAAATACACAAGGTTTTGTCGACGGGCTTTTTCAAGACTTTTTGATAGGATAGATTTTAGTAAAATGAAAAGAAATCATATGCTTGAAAAAGCCAATATCAGCATGGTATATGAGGAATACTATTCAATGATGCTGATGAACGTTCTCCTTGGGTTTTTTGTCTCGTTCTTTTCAACGTTGTTTCTGTATCTTCTTGTACCGAACAACCTGACTATGATGATGCTTGCTATTGTTACCCCAATCATCCCTCTGCTCGTCGGCATGAGTTATTTACAGTTGCCATCATCAAAAACTAAGGCACGAGGAAAAAACATCGACCGTCACCTTCCCTATGTAGCTAACTTCATCAACACGATGTCTGTCGCTGGGATTTCCCCTTCTGAAATCTTTGGCACGCTTTCTGGCATTGAGTTATATGGTGAAGTCCAAAAAGAGGCAAAGAAGATAACAACCGAAATCGAGCTCATGGGGAATGATGCAATCACTGCGTTGAAGAACGCTATCGCGATTTCTCCGTCGAAAAAATTTAGGGATTTTCTACAGGGTATTATCGCGGTCCTTCAATCGGGCAGCAATCTTGCGACCTATTTCGATCGATGTGTCGACCAATTCATGTTTGATGATTTAGAGGAACGCAAAAAAAGCCTCGAATCACTTGCAATCATGGCTGAGAGCTTTGTTACCACGGTGATTGCTTTTCCATTATTCCTTGTGATTATTCTGTCTGTGATGGGATTGACGAGTGGCGGGATTTCCTTTGATTTTCTCTATATTATATCACTTCTCATAATTCCAATGGCATATTGCGGGTTTTATGTTATGATGAAATCAGGGATGGGTGAGCAAGTATAGGAAAATTTACGTTTGTAAAAAACTATAACATCAACAGAAAATATGGCAAAGACAAAATAATGATGATCGTCATCGTAGTGTCAACTCTTCTTATCGTCATTTTCTTCCTCTTTGCGTTCTTTGCTTTCATTGGACAACCTATGATTGGGGATGGTTTTCTCCAACCAATCGATTTTGTTGTCTTCGGCGTCCTTGGATTTATCGGACCATTAGGTTTTTACAATGCCATGAAACAAAAAAAGAAACGCGAAATCATGGATAAACTCCCTGATTTCCTTCGTGATATCGCTAACTCGTCTGCATCAGGGATGACAATCTTTGATTCCATTCGTTCAGCCTCAGAAGGAGAGTATGGACGGTTGACAGACGAGCTTAAAATGATGGTGGCGCAGTTATCGTGGGGTATCCCTATTGACGTCGCGTTGACCAACTTCGGAGAACGTATCAACACCAATGAAGTCAAACGACTTGCCATTACTATTAACAAAGCCTTGGAAATCGGTGGTAACACCTCTGTTGTCTTTAATGCAGCAGCAAAGGAACTTGACCAAATTAGGCGCGTTGAGCAACAACGACGAACCGAGATGTCGATGTACAGCATTGTTATCTTCATTAGTTTCTTTGTGTTTCTTGCAGTAATTCTTATCATCAATGGAACGATTTTCCAAGCTATTTATGACCTTCAAGGGAAAATGGCTGGGAAATCAATCGGCAGCATAAGTATAGCAGATATCTCACCAACAGAGGTTAAAACCATGTTCTTTACCTTTGTCTTCGTTCAAAGCTTAGGCGGTGGACTTCTTGGGGGGTTTATGATGGACGGTCGTCTCTCCGCTGGGATTCGTCAAGCATTTATTCTCGTGTTAATCTCGTTTATCACCTTCAAGCTCCTCTTCTAGATTATTCAAAGAAGATAATGTTCCCTGATGAGTACAGAGACAAAGATAGTAGAACCCCTCATGTGAATTGTAGAGATAATTACCAGAATATAATACTGATAGGTGAAATCAAATTTATAGAAAAATTGACAGGGTGTGGAAAACAAGGAGAGAAGATGAAATGAAAAATCCACGAAATATTATCGCTACCTCTGAGATCCTTGGGGAGATTATTTTGTTACTGATTGTGGCTTCCACATTTAGCGTTATTTTCTACAATGTCTCCTCCTTACCACAACTAGATAGCCCTTTAAATGTCACGATTATTGGGAAAACAAAGGAGAATACGCTGGTCTTGGAACATCAAAGGGGGGCGGCTTTGAATTTGGATACTAAAATTACTCTTAATATTGGTGGAAGAAGCGAGACGTTTCAAATAAAAAAATATTTGGATGCGAAAGCACAAGAAGATGGTAAATGGAACATCGGGGAACGACTCATCTATCCGCTTTCCTTTAATACCAGCACGATTCAAAGTCATTTTGCCGCCTCACTTCAGGCAGCTGATCGGGAAAGCAACTCACTTGTTTTCATGGGCGGTTTTGATGTGTATCCCACCACCGATCTTGGGGTCACGTTGACTGCTGATAATCTCGCCCCAACAATTGGATCAATAGTGAATTTTACTATCTGTGTTACCAATTATGAGGGTGGAACACCTGCGGTGGATATTCAGATCCTCAGTCGTTTGTCAAAGAATTTCTCGTACATCAGTAACATCTCATCGGCTGGCTTTTATGACCCTGCAACATGGATATGGGCTCTCCCTTCATTGGAGAGTGGAGAGACTGCTTGTCTGACCATCACTGCACGGGCTGTGCTGTCATCAACCCCAACCCAGCTGGTGATGGT
>CAZLDE010000090.1:0-6512 GCA_964558215.1 uncultured Thermoplasmatales archaeon | reverse complement strand
AAGCCTTACGTTATATACTAGTAGATGTGTATCTGGAGATGCCATGGTTTTCGTTTAATGTTTTTTTGAGAATTCTACAGTGATACGATATATTAAGCTAAGATAAACCAGGTAATATGCTGCAAAAAACATGTTAATTTTTTGTTTTTTCTGCTTGATATATCTCAATAAACCTTTCTATGCTTCTGTCATAGGTTCGCTCGATTGAATCAGGAAAGAAACAAGCTGGAAGTTCTCCCCGGCTTTTATGATATTTGATACAGTCGCAACAGATCCCTTTTTTACTACAGGGATAACTACAATTGCACAACGCCTTGTTACGTTGAACTTTACATTCCACCATAGTTACACTGCTCCAACGAGTTTTTTAAACTCGTTTTCATCAATGGTCCGTAAACCAAGTCTTTTTGCTCTTTGGTATTTTGAACCGGGGTCTGCCCCAACCACGACATAATCAATGTCTTTTCCTATTGACGAAGAAACCATACCACCGTTTTTGATGACAAGGTCAGAGGCATCTGGTCGAGATAAGGACTGAAGCGCACCCGTAAATACAAATTTCTTCCCTGTTAAATGCCCTTTCTTTCTGGTCTCTTTCGTCCGTATACCGATATCTTTCAATTTGTTAATAAGTTCGATATTCTCCTCCGTAGCAAAGAATGTTGCAATCGCCTCTGCTGTTTTTTGACCAAGACCATGTATCTGTGCAAGCTCCTCAGCTGTTTTTGTTGCAAGCTCATCGATGGAATGGTAGTGTGAAGCAAGAAGTTGAGCAGCAAACTTTCCTACATGGCGTATCCCAAGACCATAGATCAATCGTGCTAATCCCTGTAGTTTACTCTTTTCTATAGATTCAAGCAGGTTCTTTACTGATTTTTCTTTGAATCCTTCGAGAGATAACAAGTCGTTTTCCGTAAGATAATATAAATCAGCAATTGTATCGATGAGACCTTTATCGATGAGTTTATCAATCGTCTGTCCACCAAGATGATCGATATCCATAGCATCTCTTGATGCGAAATATTCAATCCGCCATTTCAACCGTGCGGGGCATTGTGTATTTGGGCAACGTACCGCAACTTCATCTAGGGTTCTAACGATATCTGACCCGCAGATAGGGCATTTTCTTGGTACCACCCGAATTTTTTCGTCACCTTTTCTTTTCTCAGGGATACTTTTTACGACCTGAGGGATGACATCGCCACTACGTTCCACTAGCACTATATCCCCGATTCTGATGTCTTTGCGTTTCAATTCATCAAAATTATGCAATGTCGCTCGAGAGACAGTCACTCCGCCGACCGGTACGGGTTCAAGGACCGCAACTGGGGTTAGAGTGCCGGTCCGACCGACCTGTATCACGATATCGTTAAGCCTTGTTGTGGCTTGTTTTGCAGTAAACTTGTAGGCGATAGCCCACCGGGGGTGTTTTATCGTTGAACCAAGCTGTCGTTGCAATGAAAATGAATTTACCTTCAGGACCACCCCGTCGATTTCGTAATCCAGGCTGTCTCGTTTCCGCTCAAGATCCGCGCAGTATGCGATTGCTTCTTCTATGTTTTTCACTTTCTGAATTAATGGATTGACACGGAATCCTGCTTGGCGAAGGAATTTTAAGGATTGCTCATGGGTAACAAGCTCTTTTGAGGAGGAGGTGATATAATAAAGGAAGGTGTCCAACGGTCGTTCTGCAACGATACGGGGGTCAAGTTGTCGAAGCGAGCCTGCTGCTGCATTTCGTGGGTTTGCAAACGCTTGTTCTCCTTTTTTCTCTTGCTCTTTGTTAAATTTTTTAAATGCAGCGATTGGAAAGTACACCTCACCTCGAACCTCTAGATCTTGGAGGTTTGAACCTTGGAGACGAAGTGGTATGCTTCTAATCGTCTTAAGGTTCGCTGTAACGTCATCTCCTTTCACACCATCGCCTCGTGTAGCCCCTCTCACAAACACTCCATCCTCATAGATGAGTGTGATACTGACTCCATCAATCTTCGGTTCGCACACATACTCAACGACGCTTTCGATATTTTTCTTCACCCGTTCATCAAAATCCCGTAGCTCGTCATATGAGTATGCGTTGTCCAGCGAAAGCATCGGCGTTTTATGTTCCACGGTTTGAAACCCTTTCAGAGGTTCACCTCCGACACGTTGGGTTGGGGAATCAGGTGTGATGAGATCCGGGAACTGAGATTCTAATGCCTCTAGTTTTTTTAAAAGCATGTCGTACTCATAGTCAGAGATGACCGGGCTGTTCTCAACATAATACTTATAGTTATGGTAGTTGAGTTCATCACGAAGTTTTTGTATCTGTTTTTTTACTTCGTTTTTATTCATCTTTTCACACATCCTAAAATCTTTTCGATATGTTTGATTGAATATGTATTCAGAATGTCTTTTTTTTCAAGCCATCCCCTTCTCGCGGTTGCTATCCCAAATCTCATGTACGGTAAATTGGCAACACTATGAGCATCGGTACCAAGAACAAATTGTACCGCATGTTCTTTAGCAAGTTTCACGTGGGCATCATCAAGGTCCAAACGGTCTGGGAATGAATTAATCTCAAGTTTGGTGTTAGTCTCCCTAGCGGTATCAATGATCTGTTCAATATCCACTTCATAGGGGTCTCGTTTACCGATAAGCCGACCGGTTGGATGAGCCAAAAAATCTGCTTGTTCGTTTTGCATTCCTTTTATAATGCGTTTCGTCATAGTCTCTTTGTCCATTTTCATAGCGGTGTGAATACCGATGTAGACGAAATCGAATTGCTTAAGGATTTTATTGCTGTAATCAAGTGTTCCATCTGGTTTGATATCGCATTCTGTTCCGCAGAGAATACGCAGGTTTGGGAACTTTTTATTTACTTTTTTTATCAAATCAATTTTTTTTGCTACCCTCTCTTCTGATAATCCGTTTGCAATCTTCAATGACTGAGAATGATCAGTAATACCTACGAATGCATAGCCTCGTTGTTGTGCGACTGAGGCGATGATATCAATAGAGTCACTACCATCACTCCACTCAGAATGAACATGGAAATCACCGTTGATCTCCTCGTATCCAACAAGGGTTGGTAACGCTTTGTTTTTTGCCTCATCAAATTCCCCGCGGTTTTCCCGTAGCTCTGGTTCTATGTAGGGAAAACCGATTTTGTTGTAGATTTCTTCTTCTGTTTTGCCCGCGATGTATTCTTCGGTATTTTTGTTAAACAATCCGTACTCATTGAGTTTAAAACCTTTTCGTATCGCAAAACCACGCAGGGTAACATTGTGATCCTTTGACCCTGTGAAATACTGTAAGGCCGCACCATAGCTTTTCTCCTCAACAACCCGAAGGTCTACCTGTAGATTATCGTTCAACAGCACACTTGATTTCGTCGTCCCTTTGGCAAGGATCTCCGCTATCTCAGGGTATCGGGTGAAATGGTCCATCACCTTCTCAGGATCCTCTGAGGACGCAAGTATGTCCAAATCACCGATTGTTTCCTTCATCCTGCGTAAGCTACCCGCGATATCCAGTTTTGTTATCTTTTTGCATTTTTTCATATACTTTAGATATTTCAATCCGTCATCATAGGCGACATTTAGTAAAACTCTGCCACTTGTTTTCTGAAGCAGTTGTATCCCCCGCAGGATATTTCTTTCAGTAATCTCACCAAATCCCTCCAGGATTCTGAGTTTTCCGTTGGATGCTGCATCACGGAGCTCCTCCCTGGTGGTGATTTGAAGGTTTTTATATAGCGCTGCAACCTTTTTTGGTCCTAACCCCGGAATGCCCAGGAGGTCAATCAAACCAGTCGGGACTTCTTTTTTCAGCTGTTCGAGATATGTCAGTTTCCCTGTTTGAACCAGCTCTGTTATCTTTTTTGCGAGAGCTTCACCAATCCCGGGGATGGACTGCAGCGTTCCTTGAGCAACCAGTTTTTCTATATCTTCTTCTAACGTCTCAA
This sequence comes from uncultured Thermoplasmatales archaeon, assembly GCA_964558215.1. GTDB lineage: Archaea > Thermoplasmatota > E2 > DHVEG-1 > DHVEG-1 > SM1-50. The sequence goes on along the minus strand of CAZLDE010000090.1, from coordinate 2,566 downwards.
TGGTCTGAGCAGCCATCCGGTACGCCCGTGTTTTAAAAAAGAGTTCTCCTTTTAAATCCAACAAATCCGCAATAGTGTACAAGGTATCTGCTATGAGTTGATTTTTCATACATCGCCTTCTGATTTATTGGAGATACACAATCACTTCGACCTGATCACCATCATGAACACCAAGTTTCTCACGCAGATGATACGGGGAGATACATTCCAGCACAATTGCGTAGTGGCTCCTTTTTGGGAGTACGATTGCCCCTTCATAGCCATTGATGGTCGCCTTGAAACACACGACACTCCCAAACGTTCTATTCTCTGCATGAAATTCTTTTATTAAAATACCGCCATAGGTGCGTAGCAGTCGAAGTTTGTTCCGTTCAATATATTCGATTTCGACATTAAATGTCCCTGGATATGAAACAAATCCAAGATGTTTCTTGAATTGATCTGCGTATCCTTTTTGTCTGGTGTAGTACTTTCCTTCACCCATTCCTGAGATTACTTTTCCTTTAAAGATAACTTTTGTGGAAAGATCAAAAATTTGTTTATAGGAGATATATTCGTTTTCTAGCACGTCTGCTCCACGGCTGGTAATCTGAATCAACTGTTTTTTTACCCCAAGCTCACGGGTGATCATCTGTTGGGTGTCTAGATCAAGAAGGTACCGAGATGCAGTCTGTTGACTTGTTTCCAACCTGCTTGCTAACTCATGAGATGACAATTCGATCTTATTATGAATCGCTCCGAGCAATGCAAGTTCCTTTAAGGTCTGTAACAGATATGGTTTCATACGGTTACCAAAGTATCCCCATTTTTTCTATTTTCCAATGGTTTCTACAAGTTTTTTACCCTCATCGGTAAACAGATAAGTATTGCCTTTTTTTTCGACAATACCGCCGCTAACAAATTCATCGATAACACGTTGTGCCACCCGTGGAATCATCCGATTTTTTTTAGCGATTCGTTTGATGTCGGTTTCCCCACTGACAAGCTCATCGAAGATAACTCGTCGGAATTTATTTCCTAGTATAAATCCTTCGTCCATAGCCGTACCAACAGCTTAATTTAGAGGTAGCACATAAACCTTTTCAAACCCATGTTTCGAAACATCCCTAAGATACTTAATTCAAAACAACTCCTTGACCGTTCAATTCGACGAACGAAAAAAACACAGATTCATGACCGGGATAAACGCTATGAGATAAAAAAAACAATCATCGCTCGCACGGAGATATTCATAACCGACCTTACAAATGAACTGGAGACGTATGTGAAGAATTTTCCCTCAATTGATAGATTACCCGTATTCTATCAGGAGATTATCGACATTAAAATTGATTCCAACAAACTGAAGAAATCATTAGGTGCAATCGACTGGGCAAGGAAAACCATCCTAATGGTCTATACCACACAAAGTAGCTCGTTGATAAAATCTGGGAAGGTCGATTTCCTCAAACAAAAACAAAAAGAAATCTATGGTCGTGTTTCATCAATTGTTAAACAAGTCGATAAATATCTTGTGTTTCTCTCAGATGCACAGAAGATATTACGATCATTTCCCGACATCGAAGATGTTCCGACTGTTGTAATCGCCGGGTATCCTAATGTCGGGAAATCCTCTCTTATCAGGCGTCTCTCAGCGGCGAAACCAGAGGTCGCGCAGTATCCCTTTACCACGAAACAGATCTACGTCGGTCATATAGAAAAAACAGTCCGTTATGAGAAAAAAAAGTACCAGATTATTGATACCCCCGGGTTGCTTGATCGCCCGCTCGCAGAACGAAACAAAATCGAAAAGCAGGCTATTGCTGCATTACGTCATCTTGCAGATCTTATCGTCTTTGTTTTCGATCCCTCAGGAACATGTGGGTACCCAATGGATGAACAGACACTCATGCTGGAAAACATTACGAAACTCTTCAATGACGTGCCTTTTATCATCGTGGAAAACAAAATCGATGTCACAGACTCTGGTTCGAATAACCGGAAAATCTCCTGTAGCACCGGTCAGGGAATCGAGGAGTTACGTCAGGAAATTTTATCGACATTAAGCGAAATGTAGATACCCACAGGTGCATATCCTGGTACATGTTTATCTGCGAAAAATGTTCATAAAACAACGTTTTGATATCCTTTCTAACGACAACTAGGAAAGGAAGATCTAAAGATTTTTATACCCTCTTTTCCCCCCTCTATTCTTCCTTCCTATTGTTAGTTTTTTTTTTTTTAAAAAAAGTCCTGCTACTGCAAGCTGGATAAAAAAAACATTTTGTTTTATAATTATCGTCGCGATTTCATGGTTTGGATGATTTCTTTACCAAAATCAGTAACACCATAGAGTCTGACGTTTTTTCCACCGCATCGTTCCTCAACCATGTTCAGACCGATGAGAGATTCTTCTTCACGGTACCGGGTCTCAATACCGCGTAACGCACCAATGACGTTTGATGACGTCGCACCGATGTTATACGCAATTTCAGAGGTGTAGCTACAGTTTGGGCTGATATCACAGAGATATTCAGTCACTTTTCGCCGGATATTGCTTCGTCGAAGTGCTCGTATAGCTACGGAC
>CAZLDE010000089.1:0-6603 GCA_964558215.1 uncultured Thermoplasmatales archaeon | reverse complement strand
GTTTGGAGACCCAGCGTTGCGAATAAAACCATATAACGCCCCACCAGAACAACCAGGAGCACCCACGGGACCAGAGGTTGGAGTCATAGGCATCCAATACACCTTCACAGGGACAACAACAGACCCTGAAGGTGAACAGATGTACTACCGCTTCGACTGGGGGGACGGTGGCATCAGCGACTGGCTCGGACCGTACAACTCAGGGGCAGCAGCCAATGGGATACACCTCTGGCAATCAGCTGGAGAGTACGAGGTAAAAGTACAAGCAAAAGACATCAACGATGGGCTAAGCCCGTGGTCGCCAGCACATGTGATCATCGTGTATTCAACACCACAGCTGCATATCGAGAATATCACTGGAGGATTGTTCAAGGTAAAAGCAACGATTAAGAATACCGGTTTTGTCGATGCGGACCATGTCCAATGGAGTATGACCCTGCAGGGTGGTGCGTTCATCGGACAGCAAGCAGGTGGCACGCTGCTCGGGATCCCTGCGAGTGAAGAACGAACCGTTAGTTCCGATTTGATTCTTGGTCTTGGAAAGACAATCATCACCGTCACCGTCTCCTGTGAAGGAAGCCAGGATGCCAAGGAGCAAAACGCAACTATCCTGCTGTTCTTCATACGAACAACAACATAATCTGTGCAGTAAAACCCAGAAAACCCTAAACATTTAAATAAACCTGATACCTTAATAATTGATAGTGTGTGTTCTACAGGGAGGAACTGACTTATGAGACACAGCATCATATGCGTCATCATCTGTTCATTCTTATTGACACCAGCATTTTCTGTAGGAGACTCTTTACAGGAATTGACAGCTGAGTTGACAAAGAAAGATACAAGCTTTCATCGTGAGGAATGGATTGAAATGCAAAAGCTCACCTCCGATGGAGAGATAGGCAGCTATTTTGGGAGATCCATTTCTATTTCCGGGGATACCGCACTCATCGGACAAGCCTTCTCCGAAATCGTCTATGTCTTCATTTGGAATGGCACAATGTGGATCCAAGAAGCAACACTTATGCCTTTCGAAGGTGCATCTGGTAGTTTTGGATCCTCCGTATCCCTCTATGGCGACACCGCTTTTATCGGAGCCCCCGGGGATGATGACCAAGGGTCTGCCTCTGGTGCTGTGTATGTGTTCACCCGCATCGGCGGCGTATGGAACCAGCATGTAAAACTGCATGCCTCCGATGGCACCACAGGAGATTTCTTTGGTCGTTCAGTCTCAATAAACGAAAACAGCGCTCTTATTGGTGCAGAAAGAGATGATGACAACGGATATAATGCCGGCTCAGCCTATATCTTTACCCGGTCAGCAGAGACCTGGAATCAAACAGCAAAGCTGCTTGCCTCAGATGGCGCATCTGAGGATTTTTTTGCTCATTCCGTTTCCCTCTCCGATGACACTGCCCTTATCGGAGCATATGGAAATGATGACTATGGCGATTTTTCAGGCTCAGCGTATATCTTTAGCTGTGTGGATGGGACCTGGACTGAACAACAAAAGTTGATTCCTCTCGACAGCACAGAGCCGGACTGGTTCGGCTGGTCCGTCTGCCTGCAGGATGACACCGCGCTTATCGGCGCAAGATACGGTACATGGTGTAAAGGGTACGCATACGTGTTCATCTATACCAACGAAACCTGGACACAGCAGGCAAAACTCATCGCCCCAGATGGAGAACCAAACGACAGTTTCGGTACTTCTGTATCACTGGACGGAAACCGGGCTTTGATCGGGTCAGAATATGACGATGACAACGAAATAGGCGCAGGCTCCGCCTATGTATTCAACCGCACCGGTTCCAACTGGACGTTCCAAGCAAAGCTTCTCGCATCAGATGGCGCTCTGAATGATTTCTTCGGCGATACCGTCTGTCTGAGCGGTGGCACAGCGTTCATCGCAGCAGTCGGCGATGAGGGGGAATCCGGGGCGGTATACGTATTCAAATCACAGAACAATCCACCCCTCCCACCCGTCATCACTGGACCCTCCTGGGGTGTGACAAACACCACATACACCTTCCAGGTAACCGTGCTGGACTCGGATTTAGATGCGGTGTTCATCAAATGGGATTGGGACGATGGGACTAACACAGACTGGCTAGGTCCGTTTTCCTCAGGCATGAGTATTAATGCAACTCATTCATGGGCAATGAAAGGAGTCTATAAAATCTCAGTCACACTCAAAGACCCCGCTGGACAAGTCAGCAGCTCAGAGCCTCATGTTTTCACGGTCTATGAAATGAAAAAAGCATTCATTTTTTGCAGATACGCAAACCTGACTGAGGACAATGGATATATCACTCTTGAGGCAGTCAACCTTCGAATTATTCAACGCAAACCGTTCCAATTCCTCCATTATATCCATGGGGAGAAAAAGACGTTTGTAAAAGACACATCTCGTGTGTTCCGTCATCCCCTCTTCATCATCGGATGGATCGACCAAGTGATCGAATAGACTTCCCGCAGTATTCCTTTTTCATGTCTTTTATTGAAAATGTAGATTTTTTTTGAGGATACTTTTTTATAGCAGTGCCTCATGTTAAGTACATTAAAAAAGGGATTATTATGAAGAAACGATATAGTATTGCAATACTGGCAACCTTGTTGATAACTCTCAGCTCATTGACGACGTCCTCAACTTTTACGTCTGGTACACTCACAGATTTCGACCCCCTGGTGGATATTGCAGTCACTGTGGAGATACAAAAGATAAGACTCCTAGCAATTCAGGAGCTGCAGACCTTCCCGAAGAACTACGAAACCCCTATACCGAATTTTTATGTAACCGTCATCATCAACGACGAAGCATTCACCAGCCCTATCTGGAATCAAACAAAATACGTCAACGATCCAGACTGGAACATCACCCACGACGTGCCTGATGACCAGGAGTTTGTCACCATCACCCTGCAGCTGTGGAGTGATGAGACAGAAGACGTGCTCTACGATCTTGGTGGGAACCTGGAAACAAAGGATGTGACCATGCAGTACAGCATAGCAACAGGACACTGGACCGGTGAAGATCAACGAGAGGATATCAGTGGTTATGGGAGACTGAACGGATGCGACGATGGCACCATCTATGAGGACGACCGTGACTGCGAACTGTGGTTTGACATCTATCAGAATGATCTTGACAACGACCGTATCCCCTATTGGATTGAGGTCGAAACCCTGGGCACCGACCCGACAGTCGATGATAGAATCTTGGATCATGATAACGACTCCATCCCCACCTACTGGGAATACCGGTGGGGGTATGATCCCTTGGTCTGGGATGACCATAAAAACATCGACCCTGAGGGGGACAGTATCGATAATGTCGAGGAGTACCTCACGTCCCAATGGTTCTCAGACCCCTACCGGAAGGATCTCTTCGTCGAGATGGATATCATGGGCGATGGTCCGAATGGTGAAAAAACCTATTTCCCGGACTATTCCGAGGAACTGCTCCAAACCGCATTTAACAAACAAAACCTCGTCTATCACCTTGACAGGGGCGCGATGGGAGGCTTTGAAATCATCCCGTTTGCCGAGGATGTTGACCGCCGGATGCTTGAGACGATCTACAACACCTACTTCTTACACGGGGATCCAAACAACTGGCGGAAAGGCGTCTTCCATTATGGACTCGTCGTGTACTATGAGGATATCGCAGGCTACACGTTCCAACCAAATGCATACCAAATCGCCAGTGCAAAGCTGGAGGAAAGGGCAACCATGCCGTTCTTGGAAAGGGACATCGTGTATGCGAGCGGTTACATGCATGAGATGGGTCATACCTTCGGTTTTAACCCGATTCCTGGGCATAACCGGTTCAGTTATTACCCCTGGCAGATCGGATGGTGGATAAGTCATTCTTATCACAGCTGCATGAACTATGGATGGACGTTTCTGATGGTGGATTACTCTGATGGGTCCCGAAGAGCACCGGACCTCAATGACTGGGAAAGGATCGACTATTCCTACTTCGAAGGCGATTGGTGGTAGCACACCAGTTTTGCCACTTCCACCGTTTTTTCTTTTTTCGTTCCTAGTGTATAACGAAACAAGAACGACCCGCCCCCCAAAGGTTATATCAAGGAGACCATTCTTGCTATCAGGGTTAAAACAGGGGTTGCCAGACCGATCTAACAAAGAGTGTATAATTCTGGTTGCAGTACAACCAATCTCTTGATCGATGAATACCTTTTTAAGTCAGAGATATCTGCTACAATGCTCGTCTAGACGAGGTGAGAATATGGCAAAAACGACTAAAGATCAGCAACGACTTGATGAAGAAAAGGTTCTTGCGGAGCTGCAGAGAAACGCAAAGGAAAACCTTGAGACCATTGCACAGCACTGCGGGTTCTCACGACAGAAGACCTGGCGGATCATTAAGGATCTCGAGGATGATAAAAAAATCTGGGGGTATTCAGCCATTCTTGATTATGAGAAACAAGGACTGCAGAAATTCCTGTTGTTCTTCAAACGCTCCAACAAACCACTCAGCACAGGGGAGATCGATGAGATCACGCACACACGTTTAGAAAAAATAAAACAAGACCTTGGGATTATCGTTCTGAGTTCCTATCGTATCCATGGTGAGTACGATTGGGTCACTCTTTTCACTGCAAAAGACATCATGGCAGCAAAAAAATTCTCTGAGGCGTTGATTCAGAGATTCTCTGGTGCCCATACCCTGCAGATGAGCCAGGTCCTTTTCACGGTAAGAGAACACTGCATCGAAAATCCAAAGATCCTAGACATACAAAACCATCTCTAGAACCGTTCCGATGCCTCTTTGCTATAAAGAATACGTTTTTAAGTAATCTTTTGATTTCTTTCTATCATATAGGATATACATTATGGTTAAAAGGACAAAAAAACAGTACGATGAGGATGCAGAAAAGGTTTTAGCGGAGCTTCAGAGTAACTGCAAACAGGATTTAGATAAAATCGCTAAACACTGTGGGTTCTCAAAACAAAAAGCCTGGAGAATCATCAAACAACTGGAGACAGAAGGCTATATCTGGGGGTATACCTCTATCATCAATGAGGAGAAGAGAAATCTTACCCAGTTCACCATCCTCATAAAAAAAACCTCACAACCGTTAGAGACAAGAATTGTTGAAAAAATAGATACTATAACGTTGGAAGAATTCGTCTCAGAAATGGATGTATTCATTGAAAGCAGTTATTTTGTTCATGGCAACTACGACTGGCTTATCACGGTCATTGCCAGTGACATTAAACATGTAAGGAAATTCTGTGAAGCACTGTTCAAGGCATTCCCCGGGGCGATGGAGAAAATCGAGGTTTTACAAACACTTTATGCCGTACGGAAACATCATATCTTCAATCCAGACCGGAAAAAACTCCATGAGTTAATGTAAAAAACAAAAGCGGAAAAAAACTGGTAACAGGGGAGGGGGGGAGCCGCATTTCGGAGGAAGGAGGAAAGGTGTTACATGAAAAATACTTACGAGGAATGCAGTACCTTATCTCTGTTGACTCCCCCAGACATTATTTTATTCCTTATTGTATAAATATTTTTTTATTTTATTTGGGAAAAACCAAATGAACGTATGCATTTTATCCTAATCAGCACTATAGAATCCTAAAAAATGAATTTTTATCCATTCCAAAACATTTAAATTACCAAAAAGGATTGGAATGAAACAGAGGAGTACCATAAACCCATGCTGAAACATTATAAAGTCACCACATCACTGATAGGAATCCTCCTTTTGCTCAGCGTAGTTTTACCAATATCTGCCAGTAAAACACGTCTGCCAACAATGATTCCTGTTGAAGACGATGAATTTTTTTACACCTACGAAACACTCATTGACTTACTGACCTTGCTACAAACACAATACCCACAGATCTTTTCCTATCGGTCTCTGACACAAACCTACCAAGGACGAGACGTGTGGCTTGTCAAGATCTCTGATAATGTCCTTGAAAACGAATCAGAGCCTCAGATCCTCTTCATGGGCGGAGTCCATGGAAATGAAAAACCAGGGTTTCAAACAGTCATTTACTCTCTGAGATCAATTGTAGAAAACTATACGACCCCACAGGTGAATGACTCGTTTACGTTGCAAATCCGCAGTATCGTCAATACCACCGAATTGTTTTTTATACCGATGGTTAACCCTGATGGGATCACCGCCTCTACAAGGAAAAATTGCAGACCGAACGAGTGTCTCTTCGGAGAGACAAAATTCCGGGGCGTTGATATCAATCGTAACTACGACTATAACTGGGAAGACGTCAATAGGCATCCTTTGCGATATATCGTCATCCCTAGGACAGGGGAACAATTCAAGCTCCTCTTCTCAGGGGATACTACGAATTATCTCTTTGAGAGAACCTCTGTACGGTACCCATTCCTAGATTTTGGGTCCATCATAAGCCTTGGATTTTATCGTGGCCCCGAAGCGTTTAGCGAACCAGAAAGCGCTGCAGTCAAAGACTTCATAGAAAAACACAATGTGACGATTTCGGTTGATTATCACACGTACGGGGAAAAAATTATTTATCCTCAACCATGGAGATACACTCATCCTGAGGACAACTCAACGTTTGTTTCGCTTGCTGAAAATG
>CAZLDE010000088.1:0-6825 GCA_964558215.1 uncultured Thermoplasmatales archaeon | reverse complement strand
CGAATAATCAGACGAGCTGAAAAAGATGATATCTCCATGCACCTTATCGTCAATAAAGACATGAACGTTCAGGATTCTCATCAACTCTGTCATCAAATAGAAGCAGTTATCCAGAAAACATATGGGTCAAGCGATGTCCATATCCATCTGGAGCCTTGTCAGCACTCGTATTGTCCGATTTGTTCGACCCCCTGTGAAAACAGAGAAACAGGATAACAGAATGTTTTTTTCCCTTTTCTTAACATTTAAATGCTTTTGTGTGTTTCTTAGAAACCCATGAGATATGAAACCCTTCAACTTATCATAAAAGACAGGATTGCGACCATCACATTAAACCGTCCTGACCGATTGAATTCATTTGATATGAAACTTGGTCAGGAATTATACGATGTCCTCCATGATGTCGGCAAGAACCTAGACGTTTTAGTTGTAATACTCCGGGGAACCGGAAAAGGCTTCTGCGGGGGTGGCGATGTCAGAGAGATGCACATCGCCCCAGATAAATCACGATTCCTTCGAGATTTGACGCGGGCGATTCACCGCTGTGTCATTGAAATCCGAACCATGGAAAAACCAGTGATTGCTGCAGTGAATGGTGCTGCATTCGGAGCAGGTTTGTCATTAGCTCTGGCCTGTGATATGATTATCGCTGTTAAGGAAGCAAAGTTAAATAGCGCTTTTATCGGTATTGGTCTTGCACCAGGATGCGGAACACAATTTATGACAAAGACGATGGGATACCAGCGGGCATGTGAGTATATCTTAACAGCAAAGACCTTCAGTGCAGAGGAAGGACATCAGCTCGGTTTGATCAACAGGGTGGTGGACGCAGATGCATTTGATAGCGCTGTTGATGATCTCTCCTCTCTGTTTAAGACATTGCCACCGATTGCTGTCGGAAAAGCAAAGATGCTGGTGAATAAAAGCCTTGATAACGATATGATTTCACATTTGGAGCTGGAAAGTAAAACTGCTGCATGGTCCGCAGGAACACAGGATTTTTCGGAAGGTGTGGCTGCTTTTGTGGAAAAACGCAAACCAGTGTTTAAGGGGAAATAAAAAAAGGAATCGGCAATCGTCGAAAAAAATAGGGAAACCTTTATGTATGAAAGTCCTATGAGTGCGATACAGTCCCAAGGGGAGGTCGCAGGATGAACTATGAAACCCTTGTCTTCATAAAAAATGACGATATTGCTACTGTAACATTGAACAGGCCAGATGTTCATAATGCGATGAACGAAAAACTCATGCAGGAGCTTACAAGCTGTTTTCAACAACTAGCTAATGATTCCAGCGTGTCTGCTATTATCCTTACAGGGAATGGAAAATCATTCTGCGCAGGAGCAGACCTGAACTGGATGAAAAGAATGGTGCACTACTCAATAGAGGAAAATACGAAAGACAGTCACCTTCTCCTCGATATGTACGAGAGGATTTTTGAATGCCCTAAGCCAGTGATAGGCCGGGTCAACGGTTCTGCGTTCGGTGGGGGACTCGGGTTACTTGCGGTCTGTGATATCACCATCGCCATCCCTGACATAAAATTTGGATTTAGCGAAGTAAAATTAGGTATTATCCCTGCGGTTATCTCAACATTTGTCGCGCAGCGAATCACTCCTGCAGACATGCGCCGTTTGTTTATCACCGGCGAACGATTCGACTCAACACAGGCGCAGAAAATCGGTTTAATCGACTTTGTGGTGCCTGCGGAGAAACTCGATGAAACCGTACACTCCTGTGTTGACCAGCTCCGTTCTTCTGGTCCTCAGGCAATAAAAGAAATCAAACATCTGATAGATGGTCTCAGGACAATGGATGTAAAAACATATAAAGACTTCACTGTTGAAAAAATTTCTAAACTCCGTGTTTCCCAAGAAGGACAGGAAGGAATCACGGCATTCCTTGAGAAACGAAAGCCGAACTGGAAGAGGTAACCAGCATGTTTAAAAAAGTATTAATCGCGAATCGTGGTGAGATTGCTGTTCGTATCATCAAAGCCTGTCAAGAGATGGGAATCAAAACCGTTGCCGTCTATTCAGAGGCAGATCGGAAATCACCGCATGTCGAGCTTGCTGATGAAACAATCAATCTCGGAGATCCTGCTCCCTCGGAAAGCTATCTGAACATCGCAAAAATCATAAAAAACGCAACAGATGTAAAAGCTGAGGCCATCCACCCAGGATACGGGTTTTTAGCAGAAAACCCGGATTTTGCGAAAGCCTGCCAGGATAGCGGTATAAAATTCATCGGACCAACACCAGAGGTCATCCGTCTGATGGGCGATAAAATAGAGGCGAAGAACACGATCGCTCAAGCCCACGTCCCGGTAATTCCTGGATATAATGGGATAAAACAGGATCTTTCTACATTAATAAAAGAAGGAAAAAAAATCGGGTTTCCCTTGCTTGTCAAGGCGACTGCGGGCGGTGGTGGGAAAGGCATGCGCATCGTGCATGCTGAATCCGAGCTTGAGCAATCTATCGAGAGTGCAAAACGAGAGGCCAAGTCGGCTTTTGGCAATGACTCTGTGTTCCTTGAACAATACATCGACAAACCCAGGCATATTGAGTTTCAGATTCTTGCTGATGAACAAGGAAATGTCATCCATCTCTTCGAACGAGAATGTTCCATTCAACGTCGACATAAAAAGATTATCGAGGAGACCCCTTCACAAGCACTCACACCAAAACTACGAGATGCTATGGGGAATGCTGCTGTTGCTGCCGCAAAAACCGTTGGGTACACCAACGCAGGAACCATTGAGTTCATGGTCGATGGGAAACAGAATTTCTATTTCATGGAGATGAACACACGTCTGCAGGTGGAACACCCTATCACCGAGGCAACCACAGGCATTGATTTAGTGAAATGGCAGTTGCGTATTGCAAGTGGCATGCCACTTACCCTCAAACAAAGCGATATCACCCCGCGGGGTCATGCACTGGAATGTCGTATCTACGCTGAGGATCCCTCCAACGGGTTTCTCCCTAGCATCGGGACCCTGGAGAAGGTGGAAATGCCGATTGGTCCGAACATCCGCAACGACACTGGTGTTGAGACTGACTTTCCGGTCAGCCCGTATTATGATCCGATGCTGGCAAAACTCACTGTGAGCAGTGAAAACCGTGAGGAAAGTATCAACAAGATGATCTGGGCACTCTCTCATTACGTTGTTCTTGGTGTGACGACCAATATCTCGTTTTTAAAGAAAGTGTTGGATCATCCTGAGTTTCGCAAGGGGAACATCACCACCCATTTCATCAATGATTATTTCAAAGACTGGCTTGTCACAAAAGAAGGGCTGCCTCTTGATGCTCTCATCGCACTTGCAGTGTATGATTCCATGCACACGCAGCGTCAAGAAGTCGTACGTTACAAAGAGGCTGATCCACATTCACCCTGGCAGCATGTGGGACGCTGGAGGATGGGTGTGTAATCATGTTCATCAACTACGAGCATAATAACCATGTCTACAATGTAACGGTTGAACGACGTGATAATCAATTCTTCATCACCTATGATAACAATGAATATACGGTGACCGCCGCTGAGGTGAAACCTGGGCAACTTGTGATTCAACTCGCTGAACGGGTGATTAAAAGTGTCATTTCTCAAGGAGACGATAGTAAATTTGTTTTTATAGATGGAAATATCTTTAAAGTCAAACGCATTGAATTGACCGGCAGAAAAAAAACAGAGAAAAAAGAAGGAGATATGAATTCACCGATCTCCGGTACAGTCGTAAAAGTCAAAGCCAAAGAAGGACAACAGGTGAAAAAAGATGCTGTTCTTTTAGTCATTGAGGCTATGAAAATGGAGTATCTCATTCATGCCCCTTATTCTGGGAAAATCAAGAAGCTGTACTTCAAAGAAAAAGATCAAATCGAGATCGGTCAATTGACTGCCGAGATAGAAAAAGAGGCTGACTAGTATGGAAATAATTGAGACTACGATTAATACATCAGGTGAGGAATTCAAAGAAAATTATGCCCATTATGAGAAACTTGCCAAGGACTTAAAGGAGAAAATCGCGCTGACCTACAAAGGTGGTGGTGATGAAGCAGTAAAGCTTCATAAATCCAGAAATAAGATGCTCGCACGAGAACGTATTGATGCCCTTATCGACCCAGATACACCGTTCATGGAGTTTAACACCCTTGCTGCTTACAACATGTATGACAATAAAGCACCCGCGGCAGGCATCATTACTGGGATTGGTATCATCCATGGTCGAGAAGTAGTATTAGTCGCAAACGATGCGACGGTGACTGGAGGAACCTATTATCCGATTACTGTGAAGAAGCATCTGCGTGCGCAGGAAATCGCCATGGAGAACAACCTGCCCTGTATCTATCTGGTTGACTCTGGTGGGGCGTTTCTCCCTATGCAAGATGAGGTATTTCCTGATCGGGAGCATTTCGGGAGGATATTTTACAACCAGGCAAAGATGTCCTCTATGAAGATACCACAGATTGCTGTCGTCATGGGCTCTTGTACCGCGGGTGGTGCATATGTCCCTGCGATGTCAGATGAAACTGTCATCGTCAAAGGGACAGGGACTATCTTCCTTGGTGGACCTCCACTGGTGAAAGCTGCTACCGGTGAAGAGGTCACTGCGGAGGCACTTGGTGGAGCCGATACGCATTGCAGGGAAAGCGGGGTTTCTGACCATTATGCTCACAACGACCCTGATGCTATCCGTATTACCCAGAACATCGTCGAAAACCTCAACAGAGGTGAAAAAACCCATCTGGATATAAAACCACCTGAGGAACCCGCCTATGACATCAAAGAGATTTATGGGGTGTTGTCAAAAGACCCACGGAAACCCTTTGAGGTCAGAGAGATCATCGCTCGTGTCGTCGACGGGTCACGGTTCCATGAGTTCAAAGCGTTGTATGGGACGACCCTGGTGTGTGGGTTTGCCCGGATCATGGGGTACCCTGTTGGGGTGCTTGCAAACAACGGGGTGTTATTCTCTGAATCAGCATTAAAGGGAACCCATTTCATCGAGTTATGTTGTCAGCGGAAAATCCCTCTTGTCTTCCTGCAGAACATCACGGGTTTTATGGTTGGCAGGAAATACGAGGCGGGTGGGATAGCCAAAGACGGGGCAAAAATGGTAACCGCTGTGACGTGCGCCCAGGTGCCGAAATTCACCGTTATTATTGGTGGATCGTTTGGCGCAGGTAACTACGGAATGTGTGGGAGGGCGTACGGACCCAGACAACTCTGGATGTGGCCGAACGCACGTATCTCTGTGATGGGTGGTCAGCAAGCAGCAACCGTGTTGCTGACCGTGAAACGGGATCAACTCTGGAGGAAAGGCATTGAGATGACAAAAAAAGAAGAAAAGGAACTAACAGACCCGATCATGAAGAAATACGAAGCGGAGGGCAACCCCTATTACAGCACCGCCCGCATCTGGGATGATGGTATCATCGACCCTGTCGATACCCGTTTGGTGCTTGGTCTTGGGATATCCGCATCGTTAAACGCACCGATCCCTGATTGGAACCCTGGCGTCTTCCGGATGTAAACAAGAAAAGATGGTTACACTATGAAGTACGATGTCGTCGTGGTTGGTGCAGGCCCTGCCGGTTCAACGGTAGCAAAAAGTCTTGCGGAGAAAGGCATAAAAGTACTAGTTCTTGATAAAGCAACCTTCCCACGCGATAAACCCTGCGGCGGTGGTCTTCCAACTCGTGTCATGAAACGGTTTCCCTACATTGAACCTTTCATTGATTCTGTGTCTTATGGGACTAGTATGTATTCATCCTCACTTCGGTACAAGTTCGATTTCATAAGGGAAAAACCGTTTTTGATGATGGTGCTTCGAAACAAGTTTGACCATGATCTTCTGAACCTTGCCACACAGGCAGGTGCAGAATTTCAGGGTGGAAAACCTATTGTGGATATCCTAATTCAAGAAGAGAAGACCGTAGTGATGCTTGAGGATGGACAATCCATCGAGGCTCAGATGGTGGTGGGCTGCGACGGGATGCATAGCGTGGTAGCTGAAAAAACAAAGCTCTGCAAGAAGCTGGCGGTACTCTGCATCTCCCTAATGCAGGAACAGCCACTCACACAGAAACAGCTCACCTCGTTTTTCACAAAGAAAAAAATAGCCTATCTTTTCATTAAAGCGCAAGGCGTTGCAGGCTACGGGTGGGTGTTTCCGAAAAAAAACTATGTGAACATCGGCATTGGCGAGTTCCAATCAGCAGTCTCCCGGGCACGACCAAAGAAACCATTGAAAGAAACCTATGAGGCTTTCATATCGACCCTTAAGGAAAAAAAGTTACTCCCTGATGATTTCCCCATCGAGAATCTCCGAGGAGCGACCCTTCCAATCTTCCCATTAGAGAACACGTATGGAGATCGTGTGCTGCTCTGTGGTGATGCAGCTGGGTTCATTAACCCGATCAGTGGTGAAGGTATTTATTATGCGATGGCTTCCGGAGATATCGCTGCTCACGTCATCGCCAAGGGGCTGAAGGAAAAGAACCTCACAAAAAAATTTTTATCTGAATATCAAAAAAGATGGATTGCTGATTTCGGAAAGGACCTCAAAGCATTGGGTAGATTCAATAACCAGTGGGGGATGGATTCAGAGAAAATACTTCGCATCATGACTCATGATACGAAATTCGCTCGCTTGATTATTGGGGTCATCGGTGGACAGATCAGTTTTACGAAATATAAAAAAACTTTGATCATCAGATATATCTATGCGTCCCTTAAAAACCTCTTCAGAAAAAAATAAAAATAAAAAAAAAAGAGGTTATTTTTTGCTACGAAGCTCTCGTCTCAGTATCTTACCTG
>CAZLDE010000087.1:0-6865 GCA_964558215.1 uncultured Thermoplasmatales archaeon | reverse complement strand
GGACTATAAAGAAATATAGCTCGTTGGTTTTTTTCATCAAAAGGAAAGATTTTCCCTGATTTGAGACGTAATATTTAGATAGAAGAGACGTATTTGACCCCCCAGAATGTCCGATGACCTTGTAGACAACGATGCCTACTACAGAGAATTAGGCTTACAATGTGGTTTAGAGATACATCAGCAGCTCTTGACTGAGAAAAAGCTATTCTGCCGTTGCCAAGCGGTTCTGCACAAGGACAAACCAAGCGCGGTCATTTTACGACATATGCGACCCACGCTTTCGGAGCTCGGTGAGTACGATGGAACTGCCTTAATGGAGTTTAAAACAAAAAAGAACGTCGTCTATCAGCTCTACAATGATACGGTGTGCACCTATGAGATGGATGATACCCCCCCGTTCCATCTTAATCATCAGGCTCTTGATATCGCTCTTGAAATCGCGTTATTGTTGAATTATAGTATTGTCGATGAGATTCACATCAGCAGGAAACAATATCTTGACGGAAGCATCCCTACTGGTTTTCAACGGACCGGTATTGTCGGCGTTGAAGGATGGGTTCCCTATAAAAATAGGAAAATACGTCTGATCCAACTTGGCTTGGAGGAAGACGCATGCCGGGAGATCAGTGATGTAGGCCATCAGATTGTGTTTAAAACAGACCGATTAAGTATCCCTCTTGTTGAGGTCGTCACCCACCCTGACATTGAAACTCCCGCCGAAGCTGGTGAAGTTGCACAGCTTCTTGGAAGATTGCTCCGTTCCACCGGTAAAGTACGACGTGGTCTTGGAAGTGTCCGACAGGATATCAACGTGAGTATCAAGGGCAGTACGCGCATTGAATTAAAGGGAGTCTCCAAGCTTCAGTATATCCCCAAGGCTGTGGCCTATGAAGCACGTCGACAGAAAGCACTTCTTGATATCTGCGATGAACTACGACTTCGTGGTATAACCGAAAAAACGTTTCAAAGCGAACAAAAAGACGTCACGTCTTTGTTGAAGCATTCGCGATGCAAACGGTTCAAAGAAGTCCTGAAACACAAAGGAAAAATCTATGGGATAGTCCTACGTGGTTTTGCCGGTATTCTTGATATATCCACCCAACCTGGAAAAACATTTGGTGATGAAATCGCTGGTCGTGTACGGGTAATTGCCTGTCTTGATGTCATGCCTAATATTGTCTCTACTACTCATTTTCACCAGTTTGGTTTAACTGAGAAGGACACTGCATCAATACAGAAGCTCTTTTATGTGAAACCAACCGATGCGCTCGTCCTTGTATGGGGAAGCGACGATGACGTGAAAACCTCGATAAAAGAAATAAAGATACGAGCGGTAGAGGCTACCAGTGGTGTTCCATCGGAGACAAGACAGGTCTTTCCCGATGGGACAAATGATTTTGAACGGATTTTACCAGGGCCAAACCGGATGTATCCTGATACAGATACACCACCGACACCAATATCTCAGGAAACATTAGAAATAATTACAAAAAAAATGCCACAGCCCCTCTGGGAATCTGAAAAAAGATTACAATCTCTTGGTCTTCCGCAATCCCTTGTTTCTTCATTGAGTATCTCTGAAAAATTAAGGGTATTCAACAAGGTTCTCAGTTCGTTGAATGTCAAACCAACCCTGGTTGCGGTAACATTAGAAGAAACACTCAAATCGCTCAAGAGGAAAGGAAAAAATCCAACGTCTCTATCTGACGAGTTACTGTATCAAGTATTTACACTCCTTAGTGAAAATAAATTTAGCAAAGAGGCATTACCTAGCATCCTTGCGTTTCTCATTGATAACCCAAACAAGACGGTACAGGATGCTCTTGCAGAGTTAAAGATAACGCCTCTTTCCATTGATGAATTGTCAAGCATCGTTGATGAAGTCCTCGTAAAGTGCTCGAATCCTACGATAACTGAGTGTACTTTTCAAGGGGTTATGGGTGAGGTAATGAAAATCGCTCGGAATCGTATTGATGGTCAAATAATAAGTGATGTTGTAAAAACCAAATTGACGTCCCACTAAAAAAAGAGACGCCTTATTCTTTTCTTTCTTCTTTTTCTTCCTTAGAAATCCCGTCTTTTACTCCTTTGCCAAAGGCTTTCACTGCGCCCCATCCTTTTTTTACCCCCTTCCCAATTGCTTCCCCGGTTTTTTCAGCAGCCTCTTCAACAGAACCTTTTTTTTCTTTATCCATTTCTTATTTCCTCCGTTTATTATTTATGAGCGATAAGGGGATTTGGTCCAAGTTTTTTTATCTCTGCGACAAATTCAGTAACAATGCTTGCGAACTTCTGCCCCTCTGATGCAGAGACGTATTCAAACCGAACTCTTCTCGGATCAATCCCAAGTTCCTCTAACAGTTTTTTGAGTAATTTAACCCTTCGGTTCGTCTTATAGTTCCCAGACTGGTAATGACAATCACCTGGATGACATCCCGCGATGAGGACCCCATCGACTCCTTTTCGTAATGCTTCAAGTACGAATGATGGGTCTACCCGGCCAGAGCACATGACACGTATTGATTTAAGGTTCGCTGGGTACTTCATCCTGCTTGTTCCTGCCAAATCTGCCCCAGCGTAACTGCACCAGTTGCAAAGAAATCCTAAGATGTTTGGTTCGAATTCTTTTATCATGCTTTTCTTCCTCTACGTGTTTTTTAACTCTTTAAGAACATATGAAACAGCAGTAGGGACCGCGGCAGCGACCTCTTTACTGAGGTTTTCTCCGAACTCGATGGTGTTTTTCACAACGATTCCGATGACCATAATCTCTGAGGGAAGCTGTGTTTCCCCAAGACGAGTAGCAAGAAGTAAGGCTTCGGAAAGAGAGACATCATGCGGATTGCTGGAATGAAGAGCTGGTGATTTTTTGAGGGGAAAACAAATGACTTCCCCGGGTCTGCTTTTTTCCTGTTTGATTGCGTCGACAAGGATGACTTTGTCAAAGCCTCTGATGATGTCAAGTAAATTCATCCCACCGGTGTATGCGATATCGATGGCGACTTCTGTGTCTTTGACTTGTTCTCGGAGTTTGTTGATGACATGGATCCCGACTCCATCATCCTGGAGAATCGGGTTCCCAACGCCAAGCACGATTGTTCTCATAATCATCCTTTAGGCTTGTGAGATTGTTTTTGTGAGATTCTTTTTATGATCGTAAATATTAACTGTCAACGGCATCCCACCTGGTAGTGTATGGGTGGCGCACCCAAAACACGGGTCATAAGCACGAAACGCCATTTCGACTTTATTGAGTAAGCCTTCGTTTACGTTTCCCTTCGTAATAACGCCTTTGGCCGCATCACGGACAGACATGGTGATTGCACCAGCATTGTTCGTCGTTGCCACAACCAGGTTTGCTTTCTGGATAAGCCCGTTTTTATCAAGCTTATAATCATGGATTAATGTACCTCGAGCGGCTTCAACAACGCCGCAGCCAGCACCAGGTGTGCCTACCGGATTTCGGATGTGTGTTGAGGTGATGTCGGGGTCCTCGATGAGTTCTTTTGCCCGTTCGGTTACATATAAAAGCTCTATGAGGCGGGCCCAATGGAACGCAAGGGTCGAGTTCACTGGTTTTCCCCCCAGGGTGTCGTACATGCGTTTGTATTCTTTTTCTGCTTGTGGGGTAGCCATGCCCTCTGCCGCATTCAATCTCCCAAGAGGGCCGACACGGTAGATACCACTTTTTTTCCCATCGGTCAATCCATGCCACCCAACAGCCTTTAGGTAGGGAAATTTCATGTAGCTCCATTCTTCAACCCGCTCTGCGATATGGTTAGTATACTCATGCACGGCGAACTTCTCGACCTCAGATGCATCCTGGTCGGTAACACGTATCATCCCGTCGTAGAAATTAACCTTGTTGTTCTTATCGACAAGTCCCATGTTGTAGGTCTTCAGGGTGTATGAATCTGAGCGTATAAGATTAACATACTCCTTGTTTTTCAAAACGATGTCATCAAATAACTCCAAGCTGAACTTCGCAAACCTGTTACAGGAAATAACCATGTCTTTGATTTCTTTTGATTCATCTTGGTTCAATCCTTTGGAAACCCCACCAGGTAACCCAGAGACCGGATGAGTCGCTTTACCCCCAAGGATAGCGGTGACCTTCTGGCCGTACGCCCGGTGTTTTATGACATCTTTTGCGACATCAAGCCCTGCTTTCTCAATCACACCCAGGATGTTCCTTTTTGCAGCTGGTGCTTCAGGGCCGACGACAAAATCAGGACCCCCGAGGAAGTAGAAATGGAGGATATGGTCATAGATGATATAGCCGCAATACAATAGCTCACGAAGCTTCATTGCTGCTACTGGTGGCTCGACATGAAACGCTGCATCCAATGCCTTTGCAGCAGCGATATGATGAGCTACAGGACAGACACCACAGATACGTGAGGTGATCTGCGGCATATCCTCAGCTCGTCTCCCCTCTGAGAACTTCTCAAAACCCCGGAGTTCTGGGATCTGCAGATAAGCGTTTTCGACATCACCATGTTCATTGAGGAAGATATTGATTTTTCCATGACCTTCTAATCGAGTGATCGGGTCAATCGTGATCGTCTTCATTTCATCACCTTCCGATTGATCAACGATGCAGGCAACGTGTATTTATAGAACGTCCCAACGATATCTCGAACTTCTTCGAGGAGTTTGTCAACCTCCTCATCACTAGCTCCTTGTTCAGCCTCGATACCTAGGATCGAGGCAAGGGCTGAGATCATGCTTCCTCCTTGATCAAGAGCATTTGGAAGTAAACCCCCACAACCAGTGCATGGCATGTTTGCCTCCATGCATCTGCCTCGGCATCCGGAGCGCGTCGCAGGTCCGAGACATATCACGTTTTGTTCAAGGAAGCATTTTTCTTCTATTTTCTCAAGTTCGTAGACGCGTTTGACCTTATCAATCTTTTTCTCTGAGAGTTTGAATCGACACTCATCACAGACTGATTTAAGGGGTGCCAAAACAGAGCCCTTCGGTGGTAGTTTCCCTTCCACAATTGCATTGAATGCATCGATAATCAGCCAGGGTGGTGGCGGGCAACCAGGTAGGAAATAATCAACCTCGACAACCTGATGAAGGGGTTTAACTATATCATAGAACTCAGGGAGGGTAAGATCTCCTTCTTTAACATCTGATTTGGTTTTTGGCAGTATCTTCTGAGGATTATCAATTGAAGGATTCTCCAGATAAACGGTTTTGAAGACTTCCTCACGGTTCGACAGGTTGGCTAAACCAGGAACTCCACCGCTGACAGCGCAAGCCCCAAATGAGATGAGGACCTTCGATTTCTTCCTAAGCAGCTTTGCGAGATGTTCATGCTCCGAGGTTCGTATCCCACCATTGAAAAAACAGACATCAATGCTGTGGTCATCCATTGCCTCTACTTCTTTGTATTTGGTGTCAAGGGCAACAGGCCAAAAAACAATATCCGCAGCAGCGGTGATATCGAGGATTTTCTCATCAATATCAAGCATCCCGATTTCACATCCCCCACAGCTGGCAGCCCAATACAAAGCGATTTTTAGTTTTTTAGCTGAATCCTTCTTCTTTTTTTCTGTTGTCATTTCGTCACCATGATTTGAAAGGAAGATACACCTTTGACTTCAAGATTATGTACCAACATATATATGAAGAGAGCCCCACGAAAGATATGCTAGCTTTTGATGTAAATACCGAACAGATATATTTGTTTAACTGTGTGGAGTAATTTTTGTAGGAACATTTTTACATGGTATTCGATTTCCCCTCTGAGACTATGAAAAACGCAATTGTCTATCATGAGGATTTTAATAAATATGACCTTGGTACGGATCATCCACTCATCGGAGATAAACCAAAGAACATCATGTCGTTTCTCAAGCAGAACAACGTTCTTTCTGAATTCCAGGTTTTCACCCCAAAAAAGGCAACAGAAACAGATTTACTCAGAGTGCATATGCCTACCTATGTGGATCATATCAAAAAGCTAAGTCAATCCGGTGGGTGGCTCTCTGATGATACACCGGCTCCTAAAGGTATTTTTGAGATAGCAAGTCTTGCGACTGGTGGAAGCATGTGCGCAGGAGAAAAACTCTTCGAAGGGTTCCAGATTGGAGTCAATCCATTAGGTGGTTTTCATCATGCAAGCAAAGGGCATTCCTCCGGGTTTTGCTTCTTTAACGACATCGCTGTCACCATCGAGTACCTTAGACAGCACCATCATCTGAAACGATTCATGATCATCGATGTGGACGTGCACCATGGGAATGGTACTCAGGATATCTATATCGATGATAAAACGGTCTTGAACCTCTCATTTCATCAGGATGGTCGGACCTTGTATCCTGGCACGGGGAGCGTTGGAACCATCGGACGAGACGACGCAGCAGGCTATACAATTAATCTGCCGTTCCCCCCTGGCACTGGTGGTACAAGCTATGTAAAGGCATTTGAGGAGATCGTTCCTCCAATCACCCGACAGTTTAAACCAGAAATAATCCTATATCAATCTGGTGTTGACACCCATCACGCCGATCCTCTCGCTGATTTGAATCTCACCTATCAGACGTATTACCATCTTGCTAAAGACGTAGCAACTCTCTCCTCTGAGACGTGTCAAAAACTTCTGGTTCTGATGGGCGGGGGGTATAACAGTGTGGCTTGTATCAAATCCTATTATAATGTTATATCTGGGCTCTTACAAAAGAATGAGTGTCTCGAGGAGGAGGAGATTCCCGACTCCGATCCTGGAGCGGTAGAAAACGTCGTTGCCCAATTAAAACACGCCTTAAGTGAATTTTGGACGCTTTGATTCGTTTTCCCTTGATCAGTAGTTCGGCAATCAAGTGAATGAAATAACGATGAGGATTCCTATTTCTGA
>CAZLDE010000086.1:0-6980 GCA_964558215.1 uncultured Thermoplasmatales archaeon | reverse complement strand
CCGTAGGGATTAGTATTTTCTTACTCCTTGGATTCATCGTACCACATGCACTTGCAACGGTAAATAAATATCCTGATGATGGGATCTGGGAAGATTCTATTACCGACGCAACCGGGGTCATCCTTAAAAACTGTACAGTAAAATCTGGTGAAATCATCCTGAACCAAGAATTCAGCCAGATCTCCTATGACTTTGCAAAAACAACTCAAAACCACCAAGCTTACGCCTATCCAACTTTTTTCTTCATCCCTCTTTGGAGATACCTCGCACCGACTAACCACATGAACAAAGAAATAAAATTCGGTGCAAACGATGTGTTCCGAATAAAACAGATAGATCAAGAGTACGCTGAACGGACCTCATCAATAATCAAACGTTGTGTGGTTCATCATTTTCGGTTTAAAATTGATATTGATGCAGAAACCATCGACAATATCAACGTTATCTGGCATGGGAAAGCAGATCCAAATGTTCGCGTCGATTTCTATTTCTACAACTCTGAACACTTCATGATTGGTGGTTGGGATCGCCTTGGCTACAACCGTTCCACTGGAACCGATTTTTCAGTTAATCTCACAATCCCCAATGAAGCGGTGGAATACGCAATCAATAGCGATAATTACCTAGATATCTCGGTTGTCTCGACCTACCCATTATTAGCAAAGGTTTGTTCCTTATCAACCAATTATATAGGGATTCAGGCAGTGACCGAGAAAGGCTATACGTTAAAAAAAGCAAGTGCTGAAACATTTTCTTTGATTGATCCGATTAACATCTCAACAACGTTCCCTGGTTTTTACTGGGAAACACTCACCTGGGACGATTACCAACCCGAAGGCACAGAGATCCGGTATCAGGTCTTATATCGGAACGAAACAGGAAGATTAGTTGAGGTGGAAAACACCACATTGCCTGGGAACCATCAAGGATTCAGAACCCCTCCGATTTACCTGAACAACCTTTCCAATAGTGAATTTTCCACTAAATATAACAAACTAAAGATACGAGCTACCCTTTGGACGACAACCCCTTCAATCTCACCACGGATTTTTAGCTGGGCATTTACCTGGCAGAATAAAAGCCGCTGGCACGATACGTTCCAAACATTTTATCGAATTGATGATCGAACAAAGGTTACTAAGGAAAACGGAACGATCATGATCTCCCTGATCCAGGATGAATGGCCGTTGTTCGGATTTGATTCAGGTAACACGCGGGCATCAGGTTCGAAAGCTGCAACAAGCAACAATCTGTATTGGTTTAGCGGGGAGTATGTCGGTGGGAGTTACCGGAACCCTGTCGTAGGCAATGGCAAGGTCTATATCCTTTCAGACAAGCGTTCCCTCCATCAGTACAGCGTGGTTATTCCCTCTGGAATAAACGAAGGTGAACCACAGGTGAACATCTCCTCTGTGAACTTTGCGTATAATGTCGAAAACTCTCCAGCGGTTACCGATGAGTATGTCATTATAGCCACAGGTCAAAAAGCATCTGGTGGTCATGAAAATAAGATATATGCCTATGAAACCAATAATCTTACCCGGCAATGGGAGTATTCTGCGGATCAGAAAATCTGTTATGATGCCTCACCTGTTATCGTGGGAGATACGATTTACATTAGTACGTGGGGTGGAGACAACGGTAGTTATGTTTTTGATAGCAGCCGATACACGAACAACAAGGTCCTTGCTCTGGATCTAAAAACAGGGCAGAAACGATGGGAATATACCCTGCCTGCTCCGAGTTACTCAACCCCTGCGGTGAGCGATGAGCTGATTGTTGTTGGATGTAGTTCGACAGCCAATGAAAGCGTCATCGCTTTGAATCTTAATGGAGAGAAAATCTGGAGCAGAGGGATTGGTATGGTCGGTCATGCCTCTCCCGTCATCTATCAGGATACTGTTTTTATCACCTCTCAGCAGATTATCGATAAAAAAGGAGTCACAAAAATCATAGCTTTGGATCTTGATACTGGAGAGTACCTCTGGAATGCGACGGTCAGTGAAATAAGTAACTGTAAAGAGAACCTAGCGGAGTCAACCCCGGCTATCTACGATGACGTTTTGTATGTTGCGTCCCCTGATGGAACAGCGTACGCCCTTGATGTGCAGAATGGAACCACCATCTGGTCAATTAAGTTATATACGCTTCCGTTTCTGTCCTGCGATGTCGTTCGCTCGTCTCCCGCTTATGCCGATTCGTATGTCTACCTTGGGACCCCTGCGGGGAAAGTGTATGCATTAAAAGCAGCGACTGGTGATGTCGCCTGGGAGTACGAGACGTTCCCGATTTGGACTGCCGCCCCGGTCCTTGGATCCCCAGTTGTGTCCAATGGTCTTATCTTTATCGCCGACGAAAATGGCGTCCTGTATAGTCTAGGGAAGTTTACCACCTCGACCAAAGCGGTCAGCGGCCGTATCATCTCCTTGCCTATCCGTTTACCTGAGGCGTTATGGTGGAACACGTTTCATGCAAATGTCTCCTATAATAGCTCGCTGAGCAGCATTAAATTCAAGCTTCTTGATGAAGCAGGA
This sequence comes from uncultured Thermoplasmatales archaeon, assembly GCA_964558215.1. GTDB lineage: Archaea > Thermoplasmatota > E2 > DHVEG-1 > DHVEG-1 > SM1-50. The sequence goes on along the minus strand of CAZLDE010000086.1, from coordinate 4,446 downwards.
AACTTCATAAAAGATCTAACAAACCCTGGTGTTCTTACAGCGGGGAATAAAACCCTGGATCGAACGGTTCGATTACAGGCTGACTTCTCCGCAACAAACGTCAGCAGAGATAACCCGAAACTGTTGCAATGGTACATCACCTTGACAGCGGATACCCAGAAACCCTGGCTTAATAGTACTAGCTTTACCCCTGAACCTAAAGGCTGGTTGCAGGAGATCGTCCCGGTCTTCACCATCAAAGTTAAGGATAACATCACTGGTTTGCTTGTCAAATCAGGTCGGTACACTCTTCATTATGTGCTGAATAATGTGTCTCAAACAAGCACAGCCCTTGCTATCTGCACTGGTCAAAATGGAACAAGAGATGAACAGCTCCTGACGATGGACATCTCTGCATTACCGTTTTTTGATAACATTACTTCTCTGAGCAGTCTGACGTTTAGCATTAGCGATCTTGCAGGCAACACCGCGTCAAAGACCGTTACCTTTAAACAGGACGTAAAGAAGCCGACGTCTCATATCAAAGAGCAACTGATGAAAAAGAAATATAACTCATCGTTTGTCCGTATCAATGCAACAGCCAATGATACGGGTACGTTGAACGTGGATGCAAGTGGTATCAAATCAGTTGAGTTATACTACCGTTATTCAACAACCACAACGTTTTCTGGGGATTGGATTTATTTTGCGAATTCATCGAAAGCCGAGCCGACCTGGTTGTTTAACTTCACAAACCGTCCCAGTCAACAAGGCGGGTACTTTGAGTTATGTACGGTAGCTATCGATAACGCAAGCAACATCGAAGGTTTTCCAAGCACGGGTGATATCTGGTTTTTATATGATTGGAAAGCACCGTCTCTCCCGACTTTTTCTGGTGAAACCCTCTGGTTTAATGAACGACCCCAGTTCTCCGTCATCTTCAGAGACGATTACCATCTTGATACCATCCAATATCGACCGAATTTCGAGACGCTCTGGACGACGATTGCATCCCGGGTGAATTCAAGTACATATAACACGGATGCTATTGGGCAATCGTGGGTGTTAAAACAAGAATACTGGGATCTGATGATTGAAGATGAGGTCTATTACCTGTATTTCAGGATCAATGATACGCTTGGGAACACCTTGCTTATCACCAACAACGATGATGCGATCATCATTCGAAAAGATACTTCTCCTCCAGTCATTGATATAGTCCCATCGGTAGAGACAGAATGGACCTGGGATAACAACTTCACGGTTTCAGGTGTTGGGTATGATCAAAACGGCAGTGGGATTAAGGAAGCATTCCTGTTTTATCGGTTTTCAGAGGATAAATCAAATTGGAGCAGCTGGATCGTCTATGGCGATGTGCTTGATTCAGTCCCCTTCGAATGGCGGTTTTCCGCTGAAGAGGGAGACGGGTACTATGAAGTGAAAATCAACGTCATGGATTATGCGGGTAACACAAAAGAATCGGAAGTCTTTTCCGTTGCTATCGCCACATTCCCCACCACACTTGCCCTTGTCCTCGTTGGTCTGGTAGTCCTAGTCGCCTGTATCAGTCTTTTCATCTACGCTAAATGGAGAAAGAAACAATAAAAATTATTGCTTTTTATTTTTCCTTTCTTTTTCCAGATCGTCAGCACAGTATTCTGGGAATACTAACCCGGTATACCCACACCGGTTACATCGCCATTGATTCAGAAGACCTTTTGAATATGAATCTGCTGACAGATCCGGTTGCGTATCAGTGCTTTGGCATTCTGGACATACTCGTACATATTTTTTTTTCATATGACGGTTCCTCATTCTATGTAGATTGCAGGTCGTAAGGGAACTGCAAATTTTGTTTTTTTCGCGGGGTCATAGATATGTTCATCATCAGCGCTATAAATCTCTACTGGACTGTGGAGCACCTCTGAGAGGTAGGATTTTGCATCGGAGAGATGATTCTTTTCATCCAGAGGAATACGGAATCGTCCTTTATCAGCTTCATTTAATGTTTTTATCTCAGCTGCTATCTTGGCAATATATTGTGAGACTTGTTGACCAAGTGGTTTCATCCCCGGGTCTGCCAACGTCTCCTTGATCAATTGACCGGCATTGAACTTATTTTCCGCAGTTTGTTCAAGAGCCTTTCTGTAAATGCGTTGTTTCCATGCTGGTGAAGTATAGATGCAGATTTTGCTTGGTGTTATCTTTGTGACCTTGACGATTTCGTTTGTATCCTCAATGACTCTCGTCAGCAGATATTCCCCTACCTCGTCTTTCTCCGAGATTTCCTCGGCTTTGAACACCGGGTAGGATTGGTTGGAAACAAAACCTTTGCCTCCATGGGTTTCCCAGAGTTCTTCGGCAAGATGAGGGGTGATAGGGGTCATCAGCAGGATCCATGTGTGGATCAGGTTGTTGAGAAGCATTCTGTTTGCTCCTCCACGTTTCAGGTACCACTGAAGGTCTTTCTGAACCTCAAAAAAGATCTCGTTAGAGGAAACCCGGAGGTCTAGGGTATCAAATGCCGTTAGTATCTTTTGTATCCGTCGTTGGAGAATGCTTTTCAACCAGTTGTCAAGGTTCTCTTGTTTGGAGTCTTTGAGCAAGGAGACCTGTTGAACGAGTTTCCAGATGGCGATTACCCTGTTTTTGTATTTCAGGACGGTCTCTGGGTCCCATTCGATATCAACAAAGGGTGATCCGGTATGCAGGTAATACAATCGCATCGCATCAACACCATAGGTGCTTGCTGCCTCAACGATTGGTTCTGCACCACCCTTTGATTTACTAATTTTTTCTTTTCCTTTCTGGGTGACCCACCAATGCACGAAGATGCCTGCGGGTCGTTTCTGCTCAGGCATGATTGCCACATGGTTCATGATGTAGACTGGGAAGTGGACTGTTTTGTGTTCCTTTCCACCAAGGTTGATGTCAACAGGATACCAGTAATCAAAATCTGATTTGATGGTTCGCCAAAGCGCATGTTTTGCTGATCCGATGCCAAGGAACACATAGTCAAAGAACTCATCGGTCAGCTCTGATATCGGTATCTTTTTTTGATTGATGTAGGAGGAGAGCACATAATATGCAGGATACAGGGTTGAATCTGAGATCGGTTCGATGATCCAGCCTTTCTTATAAGGGAACTCGGTTCCAAGCCATGATCCTCGTCGAATCGCTGCACGGTCGCCAAACCAATCAAGGATTTTTGGCAGTTCGTCTTGGTATTCTTGAGGGTAGATATTCATAGATGCCGCATAATCCTTTGATTCTTGGGTTAACTGCAGGTCGCTGTATTTGATGAACCATTGATCAGGGATCTGTTTTATCATGACTTTTTCCTTGCATCGACAGATGACGCTTTCAGAGAATTCTTTCATCGTGGTTGCAAGATTCTTCTGGATAAGGTCGTTTTTCACGGTGTCTTTGATTTCTGAGATTTTTATTCCGGCGTACTGGCCGCATTTCTCGTTGAGTCTCCCGGTGTGGAATTCTTTCTTATAAACAATGTCGGTTGCTTCGTTGAGTTTTTCTGTCTCTGTCTGGCTTTTTATACCGAGCTGGTCGCATGCTTCCTTTGCAGGGTTGTTGCCGAATCCTTTGACATCGATGATTTTGATTGCTTCTATAGCTTCTTTTGATTCGACAAGAGCGATCCAGTCGTAGGGTGCATGTGCTGGCACTGACATGACAATGCCGGTGGCAACCCCCGGGTCGGCAAAGACGCCAGCAAGAATCGGTACTTCCCTGTTAATTTCCGGAACCAGGCACGTTTTTCCTATCAGATCCGTCCCTTTGATTGTTTTCTGCAGGGGTATCACGGTATCATATTGATAGGAGAGTTTTTGGATACATTCTTTTGAGCAGATCCATGTCTCGTCATTGACTTCTGCGAGTTGGTATTCCACGTTTGGATTCACCCACATGTTGGTGACGCCGAAGATCGTTTCTGGCCTGAGTGTTGCAGCAGGCAGGATCGTCCCATCTTTCAGAGTGAATTTCAGGACCGTAAAATCAAGGATCTCTGCTGTACCACCCTGGGCGACATCGGTTTCTGATTTATCGACTGCGACTGGTCCGCAATTAGGACAGTATGGGGCGAAATGTGGTTTTTGTATCAGGAGTTTTTTCTCATGGAGTTTATGGAACTGCCATTGAATGAATTTCTTATACCCCTCAGAGATCGTGTTCATCTGCCTGGAATAGTCAATAAGAAAACCAAATCGCTTCCAGTATTCATCGACATATACTTTGCTGAAATAACTGACGACCTCAATAGGGTCGGTGAGTCTTTTGATACATTCTTCAGTACATCCGTTCTGTTTCAGCAGTTTGAGGGTGTCTGGGTCTTTCCGTTCCACCTTTTTTGCAAATCCCACTGAGGGAATACCTGATGCATGGAATCCTGCTGGGAACAACACATCATATCCTGTCATGCGTTTATAGCGGGCGATAACGTCGCAGTAC
>CAZLDE010000085.1:0-6981 GCA_964558215.1 uncultured Thermoplasmatales archaeon | reverse complement strand
ATATAAAGACCTACCCGAAAAAAGAGAATACCAAAAACCCAGCAGTCAATACCACAAAAATTAAAGAAGAGCCCATTGTTATTCGTCTCAGAAAACGATGGACGATACACTGAAAAAAGCAATTCTCATTTCACTGGAAGATCCCATTACAGAAATCGTTCAACTCGCAGAAACCCTCGGGTACACAATACAAAAAGAATTCATCCAACATAAAATAAAACCAGATGTGAACTTCTATATCGGTTCTGGGAAGGTCGATGAAATAAAAGACTTCTTCACACAAACAAATGAAAAAATCGATCTTGTCATCGTCAATGGCGAACTAAAACCGTCCCAGTGGTTTTCCTTAGAAAAAAAACTACAAACCAAGGTCTATGACCGCATCAGACTCATCCTAGCCATCTTCGAAGAACACGCAGAAAGACGAGAAGCACGTCTGCAAGTAAAACTCGCACAACTACAATACGAACGACCCTATGTCCGGGAATTGATCCATCGAACAAAAGCAGGCGAACACCCAGGTCTGATGGCAGGAGGAGAATACCAAGTTGACGACTACTACGAGATGATAAAACGGCAAACAAAAAAAATCAGAGAAGACCTTCAAAAAATCAGGGAAAACAGAGAACTACAACGACAGACCAGATCAAAAAGCGGTTTTTACTCTGTCTCACTAGCAGGCTACACCAACGCAGGAAAAAGTAGCCTTATGAACCTGCTGTCTGGAGAAAAAGTAAAAGTCGAAGAACAGCTCTTCTCCACCCTCTCAACAACAACCCGTAGCATTACGACAAAAAACAAAGAAAAAAAAATACCCATCCTTCTAACCGATACTGTTGGATTTATAGAAAACCTCCCCGCCTGCATCATCGATGCATTCCATTCGACCTTAGAAGAGATACAGCTTGCAGACGTCGTCGTATTGGTTATCGATGGCAGCGAAACAAGAGAAACCGTGGAAAAAAAACTCCGGGTCTCAATCAACGAACTACGGAATATCGGCGTTGGAGCACCCATTATCATCGCCATAAACAAAATCGATCTAATCGACACGAAAACTCTTGAAAACCTCCAAATATATCTCGAAGAAACTAGCATAACGCATGATTACAGCGTGGTTACGGTTTCAGTGAAATACAAGAAAAACATCGAAACACTTCTCCAAATCATCTATGATTCATTACCACACATGGTACATGTCACATTTTGCCTCCCTCTCGAAGAAAAATCACAGGCGTTCATCTCCCAGCTCTACAGAAAAACACAAGTTCTCCACATCGTATATACCGATAGCATTACTGTAGAAGTCGAATGCAATGAAAAGATTAAAGAAAAGTTAATCGCGGGTAGTCGTGAGGTCAACGGCGAGGTCCTCTAAGAAAACAAAAATCTTATACGCTCCAATGTATTCCCTGCAAAAAGGGAGAATGATCGTATGAACATAAAAAATCAGAAAAAGTTATCACAGCTAATAACCATGATCGGACTGATTCTTTTTGGATCGATTGGCCGATATCTCCTTATCGGCATGGGGCTGCAACCGTTCCCTAACTTTGAAGTAATCATGATAGTGACGTTTCTAGCAATGATGCTTATCAAATCACCGCTATCGCTCATCGTTCCACTTATCAGCATGATAGCAAGCGATCTATTGATTGGGAACCCGATTTTCGTCGGGGATCAAATGAACAGAATCGTTTTGTTCACCTACTCCGGGTTTGCCATCATCGCAGTACTCAACCTGTTCAACAGAGAGCGGCTCTGGAACGGCCTGAGCAGCGTCCGTCTGAAAAGCGTCGGTCTCATGGCAGGACTGGGGGTCGGCTTTGTCTTGCTCTATGACATCTGGACGAACCTCGGATGGTGGTATCTGATGTATCCGCATGATGCAAGTTCACTAGCTTTGGTCTACACCGCTGGACTTCCCTTCATGGTCTACCATTTGATCTCAGGTGTTGTCACATTTGTTGCCATCGGAGTCCCTGTTATCTTCTATGTTTCTAAGAGGAAAGACAGCTTGCACCTCCAACCCTTAAAGCTTAATATAAGCCAAAAAATCCCCGCACTGCTCCTTGTCATTGGCCTCATCACTCTTTCCTTCACCGGGACTGCGATGAAAGTCCCACAGAAAACAGAGGTATGGGTTGAAAAATCAAACCAAACCAGTGTTCAAATCGTGATACAAACCGATACCTGGACCATTATCGATAACCTGGTAGCTTATGAAGATGAGACTGTGTTTTCGATTCTCAACCGATGTGCAGAGAAAAACAGCTTCTCCGTCGAATCAACCTACTATGAAAAGTTTGACTCAACAATCATTAACTCAATCAACAATGCAATCAGTGGAACAGATGGAAAATATTGGCAGTACTCTGTCAACGACAAGCTTCCAAACGTGGGTGCCGATAAATGCATCATCATCAATGGCGACAGGGTGATATGGAGCTTCGACACGCTCTAATCCGACAACAACAATCCCCCATTTTTTTTTTAACAGGTTTTTTCATCAAGGGTTCGTATCTTATTACGAATTAACGTAATAGTGACGATGACAAAAAGGAACGCAAGGCCAAGCCCTGAGAGAACCCCAAAGAATTCATAGGAGACAAGGAAATTATAAAACCCATGAAGGAAGATTGCTAGGAGAAAATACGGCAATACAAAAAGGAACGATGATTTTTTCATAACGGTCTTTCCATACCCATATCCTGTTAAAGCGGTCGCAGACGCATGCAGGAGACACCCACCGAAGCTTCGCAAGGCCATCAACACCAAAAAAACAACAAGACCCTCGGATAAGAAACTAAACCCATACAGAAGGTTTTCTGTCGCTGAAAAACCCAATCCGGCAACCGCTCCATAAATCAAGCCATCCTCCAGTTCGGTTAGATTCTTTTTTACAGTCCGTAGGTGCAAGGCAAGAGGTTTGGTGAATTCTTCGACGACAGGTGCAATGACGATTGTGATAAGAAAGGGAGTCATCTCCACATGAGACGATGAATAGGCAAGTGGTATCTGTAAAACAATCTCTAGAATAAGAGCTGCAGCAACAGCAATGGTTGCACCCCAGAGGAAACACAGAAAGATAGGAATCCATTGTTCGCGATTACACCGCTCCGTGTTCCGTATCCACAATGTGTAAATGAGCGGTGGGAGAAATGAGACAAAGATAAGTAATCCCCATGTCAGCAATTCAACCATAAGAACAATACAACGCAGGGGAATTTATTATGTTTTTTAGAGCTTGTAGTAATATTCTCCGTCTTGTTTTTGTTGTCGGTCCATATACGATTCTGGTTTATTGACACGAGGTCGTTTTGTCTCCTCGTCTCTTCGGAATGTGATATCAACATTTTTTAGAAATCGATTCATCCCTTCATGAAGGCTATATGGGCCTTGTGCTCGTCCTTGTTTGCCTGGTGAACCATCAAAGACGATCAGCGAATCACTGACCATGTCGATGAAATAGACGTCGTGGTCGACGATCATTGCTGATTTGGCTGATTTTTCTATCACCCGACGCAGCATCCGAGAGACGATCATTCGTTGCTGACTATCCAAGTACGCAGAGGGTTCGTCAATAAGGTAGATATCGGCTTCTTTTACTATGGATGCAGCGATAGCCACTCGTTGTAATTCTCCTCCGGAAAGCGTAGTCAGCTCACGGTCCTGGAGGTATTTCAAATGCAGTGCCTCATGGACCTCGGTCTGCAGGAAAGTCGATGTGAATATCTGGGGAGCAAATCTCTCAAAATATTCCTGGACCGTCCCATCGAAATCAGGGGTGATATACTGGGGTTTGTAACTAATTTTTAAATCGTATTCAATGGCTCCCTTCGTAGGGGTTACAACCCCTGCAAGCATTTTGACAAAGGTTGTCTTTCCAATTGCATTTGGGCCGACGATACCAATGAGCTCTCCCTGGCGAATTATCCCGGGTTCGACGGAGAGGGTGAAATCCTCAAATTCTTTAACCAAAGTATTGTAAGAGACAAGGATCCGCAAGCCCTGTTGTGGTTTTGGCGGGCTGGCAAAAAACTCTATTTTTGTACCAAATCGTATGTTTTCCTCTTTCAGATATCCTGAAAGATAGGTGTTGATGGAATGTCGGACCGCACGAGGGAAGGTCACAACACCATAGGCCCCCTCAGTCCCGTACATGATATGAACGTTTTCACAGAGGAAATCAAGGACCGCGAGGTCATGTTCAACGACGATTACTTTTTTTTCATTGGAGAGTTCACGGATTATACGAGCGACTTTCAAACGCTGGAAAATATCAAGATACGATGTTGGTTCATCAAAAAAATACAAATCAACATCTTTGACAAGCGCCGCAGCGATGGAGACAAGTTGCAGCTCCCCACCAGAGATCGTCCCTTTTTCGATCTCCTTATCTAACAAGTTTGCAATCCCGAGTTTCTCGACAACCCCCTCAAACCTCTGTGAGCTGTCAGCATTTTTCAGTACATCACCAATTTTTCCTTTCAGGATTTTCGGGAGTTGATCAACATACTGGGGTTTGAGCACGCAGGTGTGGTTTTTCTCAGATAGCGCCTTGAAATGTTCATACAGCTCTGTACCTGCATAGTACTCAAGCACCGTATCCCATGATGCTTTCTTTTTTTGGTATTCCCCAAGATTCGGAATAATCTGTCCTGCGAGGATTTTTATCGCGGTTGTTTTCCCAATCCCATTCTGCCCAAGGACACCGACGCAACTTCCTTTTTTAGGTATGGGTAATCGGTACAGTCGAAAACCGTTTTTTCCGAACTGATGGACAAGATCCTCGGTGAGTTCCTCGGCAAGTCCGATGATTTTTATCGCCTCAAAGGGGCATTTATTCACGCAAATACCGCAACCAACACAGAGTTCTTCGGAGATGATTGGTTTTCCATCTTCCCCCATGATAACGGTTTCATCACCAGCGCGGACTCTGGGGCAGAACTTGATGCATTCCTGCGCACATCGTTTTGATGTACAACGGTCTTTTAATACTATGGCAATCCTCATATCTGTGAACACCGACAAGATGCTTGTTCTTAAAAGGTTTTTTATCCTCTCAAGAAGTGATATACATTAAAAGGAAAAAACTCATATCATCTTGTAGAAGTGTTTCGTCATGCAGTTTGATTTGTTTCTCTGGCCAATGCTTCTCCCATTGCTTCTTCCCGTAGTGTATTGTGTGAAATATAAGAAAGAATCCTTCGTCGAAATAGGGGTGATCATTGTAGTCATGGTGCTGATTGTATTGTTCTACTGGCCAATGGTAACAAGTACTATTTTTTCCTCATACACCTATATTGTGACAAAATACTTTCTGTTCGTGGTCCTTCCAATCATATCATTCGTTTTAATTCAGGGAAACATCACACCGCTTAGGCCTAGTACCTATGGTCTGAAAAAACAGGGCGCATGGACAAGTCTTATTTGGTTTCTTCTCCTTCTTCCAGTGATGCTTGTGATAACGTTTGCTATACAGTATAGTTCCAACGGAAGTTGGAATGTTGAATTGGTCAATGGCATCATGAGTTTTTTTGAGGCGTTTACCGAAGAGTTTTTTTTCAGAGGTATCCTGTTTGTGTTCTTAGTACAAAAGACAAATATGAAGATTGCATATATCACGTCATTGACTAGTTTTATATTGATGCATCCGCAGAATCTGACAACTCTATTTATTATCGGAACTATGGTTCAGGCAATACTGACTCTTGAAATAACACGACGATCGAAAAATATCATAGGGGCTTGGTTCCTGCACGGTAGCAACCGGTTTTTTCAACTTGCGTTGCTGCCGTTATTTCTGTAAAACGTTTTTTTATCGTCCAAATGAATGCCGTGGAGGGCCTCTAAAAGAGTGATGTCTGGGTTCGAATCGTCTCATGAACGGTACTTTTCTGAACTCAGGGATATCTACTCGTTCTATGAGAAAATCATCATTGCTCTGGACGCGTCTGAAGTTATCATGATCACGTTCTGTAAGAAGAGTGATGGCAGCACCATTGGCTCCAGCCCGAGCGGTTCGGCCTATCCGATGAACGTATTCTGTCGGTGTCTTTGGCACATCATAGTTGTAGATGTATGTGACATTTTTTATGTCAAGACCACGTGCAGCCACGTCGGTTGCCACAAGTACTTTGGTCCGTTGGGTTTTTAACGCATCTAATGAGTTTGATCGTTTCTGCTGTTTCATCCCACCGTGGATTGCGGAGGCATGGATCCCTTGACGAGCAAGATTCTTTGATACCGCATCAGATTCCCGTCGAGTCCCACAGAACACGATTGATAAACCATCGGTGTTGCTTTTCAACAGATGAACAAGAAGTGAGAACTTCTGGTTCTGTTCGTAAATATCATAGTAGATTTGTTTGAGTTTGCTATGATCGACATACGATTGGGTCTTTATTATCACTGCTTGCCGGAGATGTTTTCGTGCGAGACGATGAACTTCCTCAGATATCGTGGCGCTGAACATGAGTAACTGACGTTGTCGGGGGATGTAGCGAATGATTTCCTCGACATCCTCGATAAAACCCATTTCGAACATTTTATCGGTTTCGTCAAGAACAAGAATCTTGATAGCATCAAGATCAATGGTTCTCCTGCGAAGATGATCAAGCAATCGCCCTGGGGTTCCGATGACAATCTCAGATGAACGGACGTCTCGTATCTGCGGGCCGATGCTTACTCCACCATAGACACTCGTGGTCCGTATTCCTAGGCTTTTACCAAAATCCCGAAAGACATCAGTAACCTGGATACAGAGTTCTCTGGTGGGTGTCAGAACAAGGGCTTGCAGTCCTTTTCCAGGGTTGATCTTATTGAGGATCGGGAGGCAGAAGGCGAGTGTTTTGCCTGAGCCAGTCTCCGCCTGGCCGACAACGTCGCTGCCTTTGAGTATCTCAGGGATGCATTTTTCTTGGATAAGCGTCAGACTGGGAAAATCCTGTTCTTGTAATTTTGTAAGTAGTTTTGGAT
>CAZLDE010000084.1:0-7001 GCA_964558215.1 uncultured Thermoplasmatales archaeon | reverse complement strand
GGAGGGGACAGAATGAAACATTAAAGATTTCAAAACATCAAATCTTTAATCCCTTTGAATCTATAAGATACGAAATTACGAAACATATATAAACAATAACAATGTTTAGACCGTACACTAACCTAGGAACTTACGGAGAGGTATAGTTTATGACAGCAAAAGAAGAAAGCGAAGAAAACGTGATCTATGTAGGAAACAAACCACCAATGAGCTACGTTCTGGCAGTCGTGACACAATTCAACAGCGGGTCTACCGAAGTCGTCATCAAGGCACGTGGCCGAGCAATCAGCAGAGCGGTCGACGCGGCAGAGATTACCAGAAACCGGTTTGTCCAAGATGCAAAGATCAAAGAGATACGCATCGGAACAGAATCGATAACAAACGAAGAAGGACGAACCTCGAACGTCTCATCCATTGAGATAGCGCTCACAAAGTAAAACAGAAGTATTATCAGAAAAAATAATACTTCACTTCTTTTATTTTTAGTTGAAGTGGATACTATAACTCTTTTTGTTATTTTGTAATAAAAAGAAAAAAAAGATGAGCCAAGTGATGGCTCTGTTTTCATCAGGGTTATTTTTCCGGGAGCATGTACGCGATGTCATCCCACGGATGCCGGTACAAGCCTTGTTTCAGACGTTTCTGGTCAAGATAATGACCAATAAGGCCGATGCTCCGACCAAGGACGAACAATCCGTTGAGTGCACCCATCTTGATGTACTCGTCCGCTTCCTGTTTCGTCAGCTCTGAGCGTAAGAGGTCGACAAAACAGATACCGATGCAGCCATCCACATTCAAAATCAGGTTATCTCGTTTCGAGGTGGTGATCTTCTCGACCTCACGGGCATAATCAAGCAGGGGTGTGCTTTTGAAATGTTTCTTGGCATAGGAGCTGATGATCGTCACCCGCATATCTGGGTTGTGAATGGATTTGATGAGATGACCAATCCCTTGGATGTTGACTCCTTTGTTTTTCATATCGTCGACGAACTGCTGAGGCGTCTTTCCTGCATCATAGGCTTCGGAGAACATCTGTGCGGCGCCATCGATTGCACCACCGAATCGTGGTCCGATGGTGAGCATACCTGAGACAAGAGAAGAAATCAAATCTTTTCCCGCCCGTGTCGCGACAATCGTGTTATGCGCACCAGACACAGCGGGTCCGTGGTCTGCGGTGACCATGACTGCCATCTCGATAAACTTCGTCGCATACGCTGGTAATAGTTTCTTGAACCACAGGATGCTTAGCACACCACCAATCCCAATGTCTTTTTTGAAGACCTCAGAGATAGGCATGTTTCCATATAGGAGTTCTTCCCCACGGTCATCAGAGATCGTCGAGATGAAGCTAGCTGGTTTGCGGATGAGTTTGGCTTTGACAGCAGCGTTGTAGTCCATGGGGACTTTGTGTGCTGGTGGTTCTGGTCGGGGAACGATAATTTTCTTTTTTACCAGGGAATTGTAGAGTTTTGCAATCTTCTCCCCATAGTCATCAAACGAGTCAGGGACAACCGCACCTGCTGCCTTGAGCGCTGCGTTCTTCGCATCCGCGGTTTCTGATTCAGACCCTGCTTTTGCTCCAGCATGACCAAACTGCACCTCGGTCTTGAAGGCTTTGGAGCAGGTCCCGGTGACCCACATGACCAGAGGCTTGGTGATCAGTTTTTTCTTAAGAGCATCAACGATGGTGTATTCATCGGATCCTCCGACTTCACCAAGACAGACCAGCATCTTGATTTCTGGGTTTTTCTCATAGCGAAGGAGATGATCCAGTAAGATGGTCCCTGGGTAGCGGTCACCGCCGATGGCGATTCCTTCATAGAGCCCGTCTGTGTTCTGAGAAACGATGTTGTAAGCTTCATTGCTGAGTCCCCCTGATTTTGAGACAAAACCGACTGAACCGGGTCGATGGAGTTTGGAGTCCATGATGTTCTCGATCGTACCACCCGTGTTACCAATCTTGAAGGCGCCAGGGACGATCCCACCGACAGTCGCAGGGCCAATGATGACTTTATTGAGCTGCTTTGCTTTGGCAATCAACTCCCGCATCCGTCGCTCGGGGACTCCTTCAGCGATGATAACAACGGTTCGTATCTGTGGAATCGCGAAAGCCTCCTCTGTCGAAGCGGCAGCGGAACGGAACGAGGCGAAGTTGATCATCACATCAACGTTCTTATGTCTATTTGATGCGTTCTTCAGTGATTTGTAGACGGGGACAAGGATCTCCTTTGGCCCGAAGAAGAACTTCTGGAAACCATCGTTGCCTGTCGGGTTGACGATTGCGGCAACAGAGGGGGTCTTCCGTCCAGCGACGTAATCGAAATCAAGCATCCGCTGCACCGCGTTGGTCTGCATGTTATAGATGAACGCCTGGGTGTTTGTATCAAATAGGATATAATCCTTCTTAACTGCCATGGTTATTTCCCTCCTTTGAGTGCCATACTCACAATCTTGGTCATATGCGTCTCTGGTCCGTAGACCTCGATGGGGACGCCAAGTTGTTCACCCAGCTCCCGCATGATCCGCAGACCTTCCTTGTAGTTGGGTCCACCTCTTCGGACATAGATCTTGACTTTGTTCTCTTGGAGTTTCTGTTTGTACTCTTTCAACGCCCGTACGATGCCTTTGAAGGTGTTGGCGACGTCAGTGAAGTTTGCGATTCCTCCACCGATGAGAAGGAATTTGCCTTTGGGGTTCTTCTTCCGGGTCATGAGGTCCAGTATTGTTTTCGCATAGAGGTAGGTGAACTCCTCGTTTGGATCACCAGAGTACTCACCGTAGTTTGCCATCTCATGCATATACCCAAGGTCTGTGATGGTATCAGCGTAGATGACAGAAGCACCACCGCCAGCAACCATGGTCCAGACCCTTCCTTGCGGGTTAAGCACCGTGAGTTTCAAGGATGCCCCTGTCTTTGAGTCCAGTTCCTCTATGTAGGCCTCTTCTTTGGAAAGCATTCTGCCGAATGGTGAGGGAAACTCAATGTCACCCCATTTCTTCCCGCTGACAAACTCAGCGGTGTCATCGAGTTTTGCGGCAAGGTCAAGGGGGACGATTCGGTCTTTGACGACGACGAAGGGGTTTATCTCAAGGTAGGTGTAGTTGAGGTCGGCGTAGAATTTGAACATCCCCTCGATGAACCCAGCGATTAACGCTTGTTGTTGCTTGGGAGCGTTCCCCAGTAGTACTTTTTGGATCTCAGCGGCGGTAGGATAGGTGCCGATGGGGATGGACATGCGGACTGCTTTTGCGTCGATATCCCCGACGTTGATGCCGCCTTGATGATGGAAGAGGATCTGGTCGCCCTCTCGTTGTGAGAGGATCGCCAGGTAATATTCGTCGTTTTCGTCATGTGGGACGAAGGCTTCGACGATGAAATGATCAAGGATCCCGGTCACGGTGCCGACGGTGACTGGTTTGCTCATGCGTTCTTTAATCCATTTCTCTGCATCCTTCCAGTCTGCGTTGAGCAGCAACAGCTTGCTTTTTCCTCGTCGTTTGATGAGCTGGTCTGGTTTAACGACCAGTTTTTCTTTTGCCAGCCATTTATAGGTCGAAGGCAGTTTCTTCAGATCGGTGTCTGGTCCGATTGTTATAAATTTGTCTTCGATAGCGTATTTTCCATTGGTGTATTCCTTGAGCAGCCGTGCCATCATGCGTTTGCCGTCTGCTTCCCGGATTGCTTTCTGTGCCATGTTTCATCCTCCTTTTTTACATCAACTTCATGAGATGCTTGTAGATTGCGTCGATGAACTCTTCGGTGTAGACTTGTTTGTTTTTCGGGTTGGGGACCGCGACTTTGAGCAGATCCCCGGTCATGATACCGTTTTCGATGGTCTGCAGAGATGCTTTCTCAAGTTTGTGCGCAAAATCGACGACATCAGGGGTGTTGTCTAGTTCCCCGCATTTTCTTAGAGCACCGGTCCAGGCGAATATGAGCGCCATGGGGTTCGAGCTGGTTTTCTCCCCTTTGAGATATTTATAATAGTGTTTTTGAACGGTGCCGTGTGCCGCCTCGTACTCGAAGTATCCTTCTGGTGAGACGAGCACGGAGGTCATCATCGCAAGGCTTCCGTATGCGGAGCCGAGCATGTCGGACATGACGTCTCCGTCGTAGTTCTTACATGCCCAGAGCATGCCACCTTGGGATTTCATGATGCGGGCGACCGCGTCATCGATGAGGGTAAAGAAGTATTCGATGCTTGCTTCTTCGAATTTGTCTTTCCAGTTCTTCTCGTATTCCTCATGGAAGATCTGGCGGAATCGTGCATCATAGGTTTTCGAGATGGTATCTTTGGTCGCAAACCAGAGTGGGACTTTTTGGTCAAGTGCGTAGGTAAAGCAGGCTTTTGCAAAACTGGTGATGGATTTATCGGTGTTATGGATTCCCTGGATGACCCCGGGGCCTTTGAACTCATGGATGGTCTGGGTAATAGGTTGTCCACCGTCTGCAGGTAGAAATGTGAGTTGTGCTTTTCCTGCTCCAGGAACACGTATCTCCTGGTTTTTATAGACATCCCCGTAGGCGTGTCTTCCGATGTGGATTGGTTTGGTCCAGTTGCGCACCCCTGGTGGTATGTTCTTTGCTAGTATCGGGCTGCGGAAGACAGTCCCATCAAGGGCTGCTCGTATGGTCCCGTTGGGACTTGGCCATTCCTTTTTGAGGTTGTATTCTTTGATGCGGTCCTTGTTAGGGGTGATGGTTGCGCATTTGACGCCCACGCCATGTTTCTTTATCGCATCTGCTGCATCATGGGTGATTTGATCGTCGGTCTCGTCTCGTTTTTTCAAGCCGAGGTCATAGTATTCAAGATTCATGTCAAGAAACGGGAAGAGCAGTTTTTCTTTGACCATCGCCCACATGACTCTGGTCATCTCGTCCCCGTCGATCTCAACTAACGTGTTTTTTACCTTAATCTTGTTGGTTGGTGTTTTTGTTTTTTTCATGTGTTTGATTCCTCCTATTTTATATAATTCAGTGATCCCCCCGCAAGGATGATGTTTTTGTCACGTTCTGAGAGCTCGAAGGCCACCTGGAATTCTGTATTTTTGGTGGTGTTTTTTACTTTCAGGGTGGTTTGTTTCCCGGAAAGAATTGTGCGTACCTCTGGGATCTCAAGGCGATCTCCTTGGTCGATCTGTTGGTAGTCATCTTTGTTGACAAATAAGAGGGGAAGGATACCGAAGTTAATCAGATTTGCTTTATGGATCCGTTCCATGCTTTTCGCAATCACTGCTTTGACACCCATGTACATCGGGCAGAGGGCGGCATGCTCCCGGGAGGAGCCTTGTCCGTAGCTGACACCAGCGATGATGATGTTATACAGACCTGTTTCTTTTATCTTCTTGGCCCGTTCGTAGAACTTAGGGTCGATAACTTCGAAGAGGAACTCGGAGTATTTTGGTACGTTTGAACGGTATTTCATTTTTGCTCCTGCTGGGATGATGTGATCTGTTGTTATCTCATCACCGACTTTGATGGTGACTTGCGCGTTCAGGGATTTCGGCAGGGGGATGTTTTTTGGTGGTTCGCCGATGTTTGGTCCACGTCGGATCTTCACTTCCGAAGGGTCGGCGGGGGGCATGAGAAACATGCTGTCATCGATGTGGAATTTTTTAGGCATCGAAATTTTTGGGTAGGAAATACCGATTTTTTCTAAATCGCGTGGGTCAGTAATCTTCCCGGTGATGACTGCTGCTGCAGCGCTCTCAGGGCTGACAAGATAGACTTGCGCATCCTTTGTTCCTGATCTGCCTAGGAAGTTTCTGTTGCTGGTGCGCAGGGAGATTGCCCCTGATTTTGGTGATTGGCTGTTACCGATGCAAAAACCGCAGGCTGATTCGGCGATGCGTGCGCCTGCTGCGAGAAGGTAGGTTAATCCTCCGTCACGGGTGATGTTTTCAAGGACTTGTTTGGAGCCGGGGGCGATGACGAAACTGACGTTGGGATGTACTGTTTTGTCTTTGAGGATGGATGCAACCGTCATCATATCGGTATACGAGGAGTTCGTACAGCTTCCGATGCAGACCTGGTCGACATCCAGGCCTTCAAGGTCCCGGATTTTCTTGATGTTCCCAGGGCTGTGTGGTGTCGCGGCAAGTGGTTCAAGCTCGCCAAGGTTGATGTCGACGACCTTGTCATAGACTGCGTCTGGGTCTGCTTTGAGTTCGACCCAGTCGTTTTCTCGTCCTTGTGCTTTGAGGAATGCTTTGGTGATCTCATCGCTGGGGAACACGGAGGTAGTAACACCGCATTCTGCTCCCATGTTGGTGATGGTTGCTCTGTCCGGGACCGAGAGTGTTTTCACACCCTCGCCGCCGTATTCAAAGACACAGCCGACGTTTCCTTTCGTGGAGAATATCTCAAGGACTTTGAGGATGATGTCTTTTGCGGCGACCCAGGGTCTGAGTGTTCCGGTAAGGTTGATTTTGATGATTTTTGGGTAGGTGAGGTAGAAGGGTCCGCCAGCCATGGCGACAGCGACATCAAGACCGCCTGCGCCGATGGCGATCATTCCGATGCCTCCACCGGTCGGGGTGTGTGAATCTGATCCGAGGAGTGTTTTACCTGGTTTTCCGAACCGTTCGAGATGGACCTGGTGGCAGATGCCGTTGCCTGCTCGTGAGTAGACGATGCCGTATTTTGCTGCGACGCTTTGCAGGTAGCGGTGGTCGTCTGCGTTTTCGAATCCGATTTGGACGGTGTTGTGGTCGACGTAGCTAACGGAGAGTTCTGTTTTTACTTTTGGGACGTTCATTGCCTCGAACTGCAGGTACGCCATGGTTCCGGTCGCGTCCTGGGTGAGCGTCTGGTCGATTCTGATGCCTACTTCTTTTCCTTTTTCTGGTTTGCCTTCGATAAGGTGAGTAGTAAGTATTTTTTCTGTGATGGTCTTTCCCATATTCTAACCTCTGCTGGTACCTAGTGGTGCGGAAAGAAGAGGAGATTTAAGTATCTTTCTATCTCTATTTACCAGTATAGACGATTCAAAGTAAAAAAC
>CAZLDE010000083.1:0-7057 GCA_964558215.1 uncultured Thermoplasmatales archaeon | reverse complement strand
ATTTAATTCAATATCCCGAAAGAATATAAGAAAAAAAAGAGCAAATAAAAAAAGATGGCATGATAATTCATGAGGAAGTCTCGTGCTGCATACCCTAAGGTGATGCAACATGAAAAACACAAAATATTTTATTGGACTCGATGTCCACAAAGAAAAAACCTCGTACTGCGTACGAGATAAACGAGGCAACATCCTTTTAGAAAACCAGGCAGCAACACTCTACTCCGAACTAGAATCCCGACTCAAACCCTACCTCAACACAGCAAAGATCGGCCTTGAAGCAAGCACATCCTACTACACACTCTACCGCATGTTCCTCACAAACGGTTATGATATCAGCGTGGCGAACACGATACAGCTTCGCCAGCTGATATCCAAGAATGATTCACTTGACGCCAAACGTTTATCAGAGATGCTCAGACTCGGGACATTCCCCTGCTCATACATCCCAGACGAACACATACAACATCTGCGCAGCCTTGTACAAGTCCGACACTCGCTCATGGAAGAAAAAGTACGATGCAACGTCAGGATCCAAGCGTTCCTTGATAAAAACGGAGTGATACTGCCACCTCAGAACGCCTTTAGCAAACACTGGAGACAAACACTACAAGAACATCTCAGCAGAGGTACTGTAAGCGGGGAGCTCCAGTACGAATATGACCACTTTCTGTTCCTGGAGAAGAAACAACGACAAGTCGAACAAGAGATGAAACACTACACACGAAATCATTGGAGAAAAGAATATACACTGATCCAAAGCGTCACCGGCTTTGGACCAGTACTTGCCTGTTACGTGATCGCCCATGTCTGCCCGATCGAACGATTCCCTTCAAACCGGAAACTCCGACGATACGCAGGCGTCATACCGGTCACGAAACAATCAGGTGAGACCACCAGCAAGGGCCATATCCCCAAAGGCTCCAGCAGAAAACAACTGCGATGGGCACTTGTCCAAGCGGCGAACACCGCAGGAAAAACAGACACGCCACTCGGACGGTACTACCGACGGAAAAAGAAACAGAAGAAGATCACAGCGATCGCGAAGATTGCTGTTGCCTCCAGCATGATTGATATCATCTATAAGGTGCTGACGACAAAACGACCGTACCAAGCGTTGTCAGCAGAATGAGACTTACACCAAAAAAATCGCTGAGTGTAAGATGGTGAGGGTCGGCTGCCCTGTTTTTTCGTGGGCTGTGTACCCTGAAAAAAGAATGGGCAGCTAATGACTCGCCATAGTGGGCTAACCCTACCCTCGAAACGGTGGGATCTGTACCCGGATAGAAGAGCGTCGTCATTCATCGACCTCACCATCAACAAACATTAAATGTGAGGTGATTGATAAAGATACTGAAAAAACAACACGAGAATCCTCAGGTTGATTCCTCAGGATCCTCTAGAATTATCATAGAAGAAAATATTGGAAAAAAAGATCGTATCTAGGATACTTTCCTCTTGAGTTCTTCGATCGATTAAAACGGCAGCAGCTCATAAGCCCCGGTTTCCTTCTCACTGTTTTTTTTATCCTTGTTCCGGTTGGAATATGGCTGGGTTACCAACCAATATCTATTCAAAATCCTTGGATAGCAGTAGCGAAATTCAACGCTTTCCTGGCCATTTCCACCCTATCAATAAACTTTATTCTTGCAACACGATTAAAATTCTTTGAAAAACTCTTTTACGGATTAGATAGGATGTACCGTGTCCATAAAGTCATTGGTCGTTTATCATTTCTCTGCATCATTTTTCATCCTTTATTTCTCATTTTTTTCCACCTGTCTCAACAACGCGGCATTCTTTCATTAATACTTCCCGTGGGTGGCATAGAGGTTTCCGCAGGCGTCATTGCTCTGTATCTTTTTGTGTTGTTACTGATCCTTACCATATCAATTGAACTCCCTTATCACCGGTGGCATAACAGCCATAAAGTGCTAGGAATCGTTCTTATCTTTTCTGCATATCACGCATTGGCTGCTGGGTCGGATATAAACAATTTTTTAATCTTGAAAATCTGGGTGATACTTATCAGTAGCCTCGGAATCCTTTCCTGGTTGTATATGCTTTTGTTCTACAAATGGATTGGACCAAAGCATAAAGTAGTCATTGAAAAAGTACAACATCTTGGGCCTATCACTGAGCTCTATTTTAAAAAACCTTCAAAATTTACCTTTAAACCCGGGCAATTCGTCTTCATCCGTTTTCCCCGTTTTGAAGGGTATAAAGAACTTTTTCCCTTCTCGTTGTCAAACGACCCATCACAGGACACCATACGTGTCTCGATAAAACAGAGTGGCGATTACACGACTCATAACATCCCTCGGCTCAAAGAAGGAGACGTTGCTATCCTCATGGGTCCCTATGGCACATTCGGAGACAGGTATATGAGACACGACCGCGACATGATTTGGATTGCGGGAGGAATTGGCATCACCCCATTTCTTTCTTTAGTAAAACATGAATCAATCCATCCCAGTGGGAGAAACATACACCTTATATGGGTTATCAAGAATGAATCAGAAGCATTTCATGATCAGGAGCTTGTGGAGGAGATGAAAAGAAATCCGCGGTTTATCTACGTTCATTGGTTTTCAGATAAACAGGAGCGAATCACAACAAAGGACGTCCTGGATATTGTTGGGGGAGAACAAAAACTCAAGAGCAAGTTGATATTTTTGTGTGGTCCTCCAGGTCTGATGTATAGCCTTTGTAAGGGTTTTTATCAAATGAAGATTTCGTACCATCATATCATTTTCGAGGATTTCAACATGCTTGACTAAAAA
Source organism: uncultured Thermoplasmatales archaeon (assembly GCA_964558215.1). Taxonomy (GTDB): domain Archaea; phylum Thermoplasmatota; class E2; order DHVEG-1; family DHVEG-1; genus SM1-50. The sequence goes on along the minus strand of CAZLDE010000083.1, from coordinate 4,274 downwards.
GATATAAACAAGAAGACAAACAGAAGAGGTATGATACTTTCATTATTTTAACAGTTGATACAGCTGTGAACATTCACAGAGAAAGCCTGTTTTAAATGGCTTGCAATCCGCCAGGTCCGTTTAAAAAAATAATCTACTGTTATATGAAAGAATATTACTAGGTGTCTTTGCGAGAAAGATAAGTAATAAACAACAATGGATATCATTACTGTTTCTTTGTTATATGATATTGGTGAGGAAGCGATCGTCTGCTTCCTTATTGTTTTGTATAATTTCCTGGGGAAAACCCAAAGGTGTCACGAGGGCCGATACGAAGCGTTGTATCGCCATTGGAAAACGAATACGTCTGGGTCGCAGATTCCCCCTCGGAAACAAGCTGGATTTCACCATTCTGGACCGTCCAGGTACCACTATGACCAGCGATCCCATACAGGAAGGTTCCGTCAGATGAGAACTTGATTGTGGTTCCATCTTGAGTATCTGCATACACCCATGTTCCAACGAATTTTTTTGCCTCTGGATTAGACGTGACGTTCTCACTGCATCCACTTAGGACTACAAAGAAAACAAACATGACAAATCCGATGATCATTAGTTTTTTTTTCATGATATCCTCTTTCTCCAGGTTTTTTTGAAATAGAGTGTTCTATAATAAAATTGTGGTCATGCTATGTTATGATAGAAATGTTCAACAGATTATGTCATATATCACGTTGCTATGATTTTCTGGATGTTTAGAGAATTTTTAGCTTGATAATGCTCTCTTTCTTTTCTCTTGGAGAAAATTCAGATAGCGTAAGTATACATGACGCCAGCTTCCGTATCAGAATTTTTTTTTCTTGTTTATACGTATTGGACTTTAAAATACGACTATTTTATATGTAGAAGAATATTACCAAGACGGATTTGGAGGATGTTTTATGAATAAACAAAAAAAAGTTTCAGCAGTAGCAATAATAGTAATGATGATATGTATCACTTTTGCTGGGTGCACCCAAAACAACAGTCAACCTGAGAATGGTAACAATGCCCAATTATCCTATGTAGATGTAGAAATACTAAGTACCAGTGATTCTCAGGTGTTAGATGATGCGTGTACGTTTTACGCATCAATGCGTTCTACCCAATCAAAAACTGATTCATTATCTGCTCTTCTAACTCAACTTACCAATAACTCTAACGTAAAAGGTGCTGAACTTCTCGACAACGATACTATTTGGATTGAATTTCAAGATGGAAAAGTGATGACCATCTCAGAACATACATCAGAAACATATGACACGACAGACGAGGAATATGATTATTACGCATTTCAAAACGATATGGTCACCAAAAGCGACATCTCTGATGAAGAGCAAGAATATGAAATCACAAGCACAAATATCAAGGCAGCTTCGTCCACGCTACCTCCATTAGGCGCACCTGTCACAGGCGGCAAGGAACACTCGCCAGCATCTAAAAAGATATTGTTTATGAGTGCGGCAACAGAGTCATTTAAAAATCAGGATGTTGACCTTTTTAATCTCATCAGTGGATATCTCATGCGTGATCACGGATGGGATTCAGATGACATCACGATTAAATATAATGCAGAGAGTGACGAGTATCAATCCTTATTCTTTGATGATTTTTTTGATCTGAAGAATTATGGTGTGAGCGTGATTCTTTCTCACAGTTATTACAAACGCAGGCCGATTGACTACCATGATCCAAGTTCACCTGAAGAAGATTTTCTGTATGTTCAGGTGCGAGCGAGCGGATCACCGCCGAGGCTTATGGGATCATATGTAATTGACACTGGTGAAGAATATATCAACGAACGAATCGTCTACGGTGTTGAAATGGATCCTTTTAAGGATTCTCGTACCGGTTATTTTTATATCCGTCATGACCTGTGGTTTGAAAATATCGGTAAGTTACCGGATAGTCTTGTATTTTTGGCACACTGCAGACCAGAAACTGGTGATTTCATGTTTCCATCTAAGTTAGTGGGAAATTATGTCGCTTGGGATAATCCAGTATCACCAAATAGTGTACTCGACACGGTTTGGTTGATATCATTTATGGCTGTTAGAGATAAAGCTGCCTATGAAATTCTTCATGATATGATCCTGCCAAAAACTATCTCTGCACCAGGGACTCTCTACATGTACCCTGAGGAAAATGATTATTTGTATCTCCCGACATGGATTGATATCAGGCTCACCGCTCTTCCTTCTGATTGTGAGCAGGTCACCATTGATATCTCCTATGAGAATGCCACTGTTACAGCACCAGATCCCGATACTTTGACGGAAAGCAAAGATAGTCTGCCTCACACCTTCATCGGGCTTATTCCGGGAAAACGACTGAAAATAAGTGCAAAAGCCCTTGACAGTTCAGGCAATGTTCTCAGTTTGAAAGAAACAACAGTCACCCTTACCACGGGTGAAAACACACTTGAAATGGCATTTCCCAGTACAAGTTATTCATTCCGATTCATTGAAAAATATACTGAAACAGATGTTGGTTCTCTAGGCTCTAAACAACCATATTATCGTTGGAGATACTACCTGGTTTTCCCCGAGACGCTCCATGCGACCAGCTATTATATCACGATACACCTCAATGGTCATCCTTTAGACGAGAATTCAGAAGATAACCAACAAGTCTTTGCAACGGGGTATCCACCATCAACAGTCTGGGATGAAGTAGAAGAATGGAATAAAGAATTTGAAAATGGAACCCGGTTTTTTATGGTCGGAGGTCAAGACCAAATATATGATTACGGTGGAGATCTCACATCAACATTTGAACGGCGGGATTTTTTTATCGCGCAGATGGAACATTGGACCTTTGATATTGTTCCAAACTTCAACTGATCCTATCTACGTAACAGCTCGAACAGTGATCGACCATCCCTGAGTCCATTCGTAGAATGCCTCTTTCATCGCCTTTATGTTCGCTTGCACCACGCTTGGCTCAACATAGCCGATACTAGACGGTGAAACATCCCAGCTATCCCAGATGTGAAACACGCTGATTCCATGCTTCGTTGGGAAATTTCCTCGCAGATTATTGTAGATGGTGACGAATTGGCCATACCCCGGATAAAATTTGTAATCCCCGTAGATATAGGTCTCATGGTCCTCGAATAGCAGCCACCCGGCTGGCGAGGTATGCCCTGAGTTTTGGTAGTCGCTCCACTTAAGGGACCGTAGGGTCGCTGGATAGGGTCCCGTCGAATTCAGTTGCACTTCATAGAAACGAACATAGGTGGCAGGGTCCCAGACAAAGTACCCATCGATGCGGTATGTCTCCGATTGTGGGTTTATCTCATCAGGATAGTATGTATGTGTTTCGACGACTTCGAGGGTATCGACCTGGAATCTGTACATAGCTGAATGGTTGCCGGAGGGACCACCGCTTGTGTTTGAATGCCCTGAAGAGGAACCTGCTGGGCCACAAATCCAATACACGCCTAACTGGGTTATCGTTCCCCGGACAGAATTGATGGTGAGGAAGTTCTGGCAATCACTACTTTCGGTCAGCTGGTTGTTCTCATAGGCATAGATCCTCAACTCCTCTTCAGTAACACCTGCAGGGATTGTCATGTCATCGTAAAACAGTTCCAGTGTCACTGGTGCAAGAAACTCGAACCCATTTGGTTGGAGATCATATCCAATGATAAAAGAGATCCCGGGGACTGTTGGCGGGCTGGTGAGTTCATCAATGGAGATGAGCACATTGCCGTCGATAGCATCGTCTGATATGTTCAGGATGGCCCTTGATTCGGCAAGGGTAAAAGATCCACCAGTGGACGTTACCAGTACCTCATCATGGATCCCAGTGGCGTCTGACTGTTTGTTCTCAGGTGCGGTGTTTTGTTCAGTACAACCAGAGGCGAGTATCCCTAGCAGTAACAGCATAAGTGTAAGAATTTTGATAGTATTATTCATGAAATCACGTTCCTCGACTGATGAGTGGTAAACTCTCATTTATTTATAATGTCATTCGTTATTTTATTAAATAGAGGACCAACGTTATCTAGAAAATACATAGTTGAAGGGAAGTTGTAAATCAAGGAGCAGAAATTGCAGTAAAGCAGATCGCGGGTTCAAATACCGCCCGGTCCGCTTTAATTCATAAAATGATATTATAGCTAAAAGCAAGTTCCCTTTTATTTTTTTATTCCTTTTACAACCATCCCTTTTGGTACAATATATCCTTTTATTGGAATCGAACGAGGTCAGCCGTGTGAAGTTAACAGGATACCGGGTCCATGTTCTACAAGA
>CAZLDE010000082.1:0-7217 GCA_964558215.1 uncultured Thermoplasmatales archaeon | reverse complement strand
GAGAGTATAATGGGAAAAAAACCATCCTCTCATTGACAGGGATGGATGTTCTTGTAATGCGGTTACAATATTCAACATCAGACCTTGAAGCAGGTGACTTTCTCAGTGAAAATGATCAAAATAAGATAATGGTCGGATATGGAATTGCGCATTCGACGTTTGATGCTGACGTACCGGTCGGTGGACGTATCGAGATAAACGGTCAGAAGTTTTTTGTTGAGGGAATTTTCACAAAACAGGGGATGGGAGGGTTTACATCAGATAATCTTGTTTTGATGAATTCACGTGATTTCAAGAAATTAACTGGGCAAAGCAACATCAGCATCATCTATTTTCGTGTCAATAATGTCAATGAAGTGGAATCGATAGCAGAAAGTGTGCAGGATGCGATAAATCAGAACCATGGTCGGAAGGATTTTGCCACAGCAACCACGATGACCTCTATATTACAGACGGTTCAGTCCATCATTGGCATTCTCCAGCTGGTCTTGGTCGCTATCGCATCGATTGCCCTGGTCGTGGCTTCCATCGGCATCATGAACACCATGCTTACCTCGGTGATGGAACGAACCAGAGAGATTGGTATCATGAAAGCAATCGGTGCGACAAACCATGATATCATGAGCATCTTTATCATTGAAGGGATGCTGGTCAGCAGCATAGGTGGGATTCTGGGGATCGTCCTTGGTGTCTTTGGGTCCCAGGGTCTGACCTTGATCCTGAATAATATCATGAGTATGGGTGGGTCTTCAAATCTGACTCCCGTGATCACGCTTGTCTCCGTCGTCCTTGCGGTGACCGTTTCTTTGCTTGTCGGTGTCTTCTCCAGTCTCTACCCTGCTTGGAAAGCAGCCCGCATGAGCCCCATCGAGGCAGTACGCTACGAATAAATATGCTGTCACGAATCAATTAATATCCCCTTTTCTATGCCTCTGTACTCATGAAATCCTCGCAGTTCATCAAAATCCTACGAGAAAAACAAATACTGTTACCGCCTCTGAGTGGATATACGGATTATCCGTTCCGGGTGATTCTTGCTGGTTTTCAACCACCTTTTCTAACAACCGAAATGGCCAATGCTCGGGCGATCCTGCAGAACAATTGGCGGACCCTGCAGATACTCAAAATCGCAAAAGGACGGCACTACAATGGTGTACAACTCGTCGGAAGCATCCCAGAACATATGCAAAAAGCTGCAGTAATGCTCCAAGATCATGGGTTTGATTACATCGATATCAACATGGGTTGCACCGCACGGAAGATCGCCTGTCGCGGAGAAGGAATCAGTCTGATGAAACAAGAGCAACGCGCCTATGACATCGTGAAAGCGGTCTCTGATGCTGTCGACCTGCCCGTGACTTGTAAACTGCGTCTTGGCGCGTCTAAGAAAACCATCAATGTTCTTTCTCTATCTCAAAAACTTGTTGATGCTGGTGCGGTGGCTCTGACGGTTCATGGACGAAGCGGGGAGAAAAAATTCGGTGTACCCCTTGATCTTGACATCATACGAAAAACAGTACAAGCAGTACCGGTTCCTGTTGTTGCCAACGGTGGGATTTACACTGGGACTGATGCGTTAGAAATGATTCAAAAGACCGGTGCAGCAGCGGTGATGCCCGGGCGAGGTCTGCTGGGGAATCCCTGGCTTGTTCCCGAGATACAAGCCGTCCTCTCAGGCCAGGGCTTTACACCACCTAGCCTGCAGCAAAGGAAAGAGATTTGTCTGAGACATCTTGAGCTACTGATAGATTTTTATGATGAACGACGGGCAATTCTGCGGATGCGAAGCATCCTGCCGCATTACTTTTCAAAATGCATGTTCCTCAAAGAATTAAAAAAGGATGTTGTACAAGCCAATACCGCAAAAGATATCACGCTACTTATCCAACGTATTCAGGAAAACAAGGCACATCTGGTGTATTCGATATAATCAATCCTTGTTTAGAATCCAGAGGTGGTCGGTGGCAGCAACGATGGATCAAACTCTGAGGGAAGCTGCTTCTTAGTAGCGTATTGATACATGGCTGCGACATAGATCCCGTTGGTGGCCGAAGCAACCACACTAATGATCGCCCAGTAGAGAAACGCTATGATCACCCCGATGACAACGGTGGTAGTACTTCCAAGATAGGCACCCAGGATGATGGGCAGTATCCCAAGCAGGGCAAGCAGGAAGAAAATCACGCCAAAACCAAATGTCCCGACAATCGTTTCACCCCAGGTCTGTTTGAACAGAGACGCACTCCGTCGAATGGAGGAGGCCATCCCTTTTTTCTCGTAAATCAGCACGGGGATGATAAAGAAGGTAACATAGGTCCAGGCCAGACCAAAGATACCAGCAACGATTCTTCCGATCCATCCGCCTCTTTGGCGGATCGCTTGAAGGATCATTCCGATGGTCGCTGAGATGATCGCCCAGATGAGGATACGACCGAGGTTCTGAGTAGCGATACGCAGCCCATCAGCGACGGTCGGGTCACCGCCATTCAACCGGATGTTTGCGCAGGCGATGATAGCGGTGTTGAAGAATATCACAATAAAAAAGAGGACGAAATAGATAAGAATCATGGAAATCCCCCAGAGCCACATTGAAGACTCCATGGAGGGTAAGCCTAAAAACCAGAATCCTGCGAAGAAGGACAGTAAGATGATGACGCAGGAGATAAAGGAAAGCACTGGAAAAATCATGATTTCTTTGTCTTTTCTAAGTACCCCAAGGCTTGTTTTCATCAGCTGCCAGCTACGCCCTATTCTTCCCATGAAAGCCTATAACCATTGACACGTTAATAAAATTATCATTGTACTAAATTGAAAATAAACGACGCAACAAGAGGATATTGATTCGATACGGGGGCTGGGTATTCTTCCTTAGGTAGAATAGAAGGTCGATGGCCCCTTCTGCACCTTCCATCCTGCTTCATGGAAAACACGGATGCAGTCTGCTACACTCATACCTCGTTTTCTCTCTGTGTTTTCAATTGTATCTCGTGGATTGGAACCAACCTCTGCCCAGAGCAGATTGGCACCAGCAAACGCCCCAAGGACGTTTGGCTCATGGGTACAATTCCCAGGGACCTCATCGCCTAGTGCAAGTCGTACAACTGCTAGGATCTGAGCCATGGCTGCTTCTGAGACAATCCCATGAGACCCTAATGTTGTATGAGGGATGGGGATGCGTCGAGCGGCTCCACTGTACACCGGGTGGATATCACGAGTGATGATTGTTTTTTCAACAAGCTCATCAATACAGTGCTCTGGTCCCACCGGCTCAAGACAGGTGCCGATGCCCAATCCAGCCTCACGCGCATGAGTCATCGTCTCTAGTCGTTTTTCGACTGGTATCTTCGTCTGTGTTCCTTCGCCCAAGCGGACCGCATGATAGATGCCTGAAAAACCCACCTGTTTTAGCTCTTGTGTTTGTTCTGCGGTAAAATCACCGATGTTGGCGATCAGAACGGTCGTTGGTTTTAACGCGTGTCGAATTTCTTTTGATGTTTGGATGAATCTATCAAATGGAAAATTCGCAGTCGTCATCAGATAGATAGCGTTTGCCTGGTCCGCCTCGAATTGCTTTGCTTGAAGAATTGCTTCGTCAACAGGCAGCTCATAGGAATCCTTGAACACCTTGTTGTCTGCGGCAAACGAACAGAACTGACAGTTCTTCGGACAGGGTGCGATGTTTAACCCGATCTGTGCATGGACCTCCGCAACTTCCTTGCTTGCCTGCATTGATTTTTTCCGAGCGGCCCACAGAACCAGCAAGGAGTCCTTTGAATATAATGGGACTTTGAACAGACTTCGGATTTCTTTTTTTGTTAACAACTCTCCTTGCATAGATTTTTCAATGGTTCTTTTGATCATGGTAGACTTCTCCGTTATTGCCTCTACATCCACAAACTCAATAATCGGAACGCAAGACCCCCGATAATAATGGCTAAACTGATTTCAAAAAAGGTGATGAGTCCGGCTCGTTTCCATCCGGTTTCCCGTATCAGTGCAGCGATGGTTGCAACACATGGCACATAAATCATGATGACCAGAGCAAAGACAATCATCTGAACTGGGGACATCACTGAAGGAATGTTAGTTGTCCCCGCAGCAGTTATGAGTAACACAAGTGCTGCTTCTTTCCGTAGGATTCCAAAGATGAACAGAAAACCGGTAAACGCTGGAAGCCCAAGCCAGAGGACCGTGACTGGACTAAGGGCATCTGAAACAAGGTACAGAACATCGGTCAAGCGCATCGCTTCGATAATAACACTGCCCAGGACGATCAGAGGTAATGCGGTAAGGAGGAATGGCTTAAACCGGTTCCAGGCTTGCTTCAACACCACCATCCCTGATGGGAAACGATACGGGGGCATCTCCATGATGATTCCAACCGTCATACCAGGGAGGAACCGGTTCAGGATTCTTCCGATAAGGAAAATAAGCAAGAAGTCAAAGACATACAGAAGCAGTGCCCATTGCACTCCGATATATGCACCAACTAATCCAAGGATCACCACGGTCCGCGCTGAACAAGGGACAAGAGTGGAAAGAAAAATCGCGATGAATCGATCCCGTTTCGTCTCCATGATACGGCATCCGACACAAGCAGGCACGTTACATCCGAATGCAACAAGCAAAGGGATGCATGCTTTTCCATGAAGCCCCATCAGATGGCAGGGTCGGTCCATCAAATAAGCTATCTTAGGCAGATACCCGGAGTCCTCTAGGAACCCTAAGATAAGATAGAACGGTAGGATAAAACCAAAAGCAACACCAAGGGTAGCATACAGACCAACCACACCTCCGTTCCAGAATAGATCACCCCAGAAACCAGTCAGCCCTGGGTTGATGCTTTCAAAGAGGTTTTGTATAGACTCAGAGAACCATCCCCCGAAGAACGACATGAAGAGTAAAATGGAGAGCATGATGGAAAACATAAGCACGTATCCGTAGATGCCATGCATGCTGAGGGTGTCTAACCGTTCACCAAGAGATGGTTTTTCTGATTCCTTGAATGTTCGGACTTCTTTTACGATCCGTGCCGCGACCGCGTAGCGTTCTGAGGCGATGACGGTTGGACAGGGTTCTTTGTGGATCGCTGAGATTTCCTGGGAAAGTATCCTGGCTGCTACATTAACATCAGGATTCTTTTCCTCCACCTTCTTGGTTATCTCAGAATCACCCTCTAAGAGTTTTATTGCGGTCCATCGGGACGGATACCCAATGGAAACCCCGGTGAGGACTCGTTGGAGTTTTTCTATTCGTGTTTCGACCTCAGGTCCATACTTGATTTCGTGCGGATGTTCAGCCTTTGGTTTACTTGCAAGTATGATTGCCTCATCAACGATTTCATGGACGCCGATACCTTTTGTCGCAACCGTGGGGACGACGGGGGCGTTGAGAATCTTTTGAAGTTTTTTTTCATTGATGTTGATTCCTTTTTTTTTCGCGCTGTCCACAAGGTTTAACGCAATGACAAGCGGGATACCCATCTCAAGGAGCTGCAGGGTGAAAAACAGGTTTCGTTCTAAGGTCGTTGCATCGACGACGTTGACGACGACATCAGGGTGTTCTAAGGCTATATAGTCTCTGGAGATGATTTCTTCCATGGAGTAGGTTGAGAGTGAGTAGATGCCAGGCAGGTCGATGATTTTTATCTGTTTGTTGTGATGTAGCAGCATCCCTTCTGCCTTTTCAACTGTTTTCCCAGGCCAGTTTCCAATGATCTGGCCTAGACCCGTGAGTTGGTTGAAAATAGAGCTTTTCCCGACGTTTGCGTTACCAGCAAGGGCCATGACCAGGTCAGCTTTCATCATCTATCACGTTTTCTGAACGAAGATTTTCTCAGCGATACCTCTCCCGATGACTAATTTACATCCTCGGACGCAGATTTCAAGGGGACCATGCAGGGGAGCGGCTCGGAGAAGAGAAATTTCTGTACCATTCGTAAGTCCGAGGTCGCAGAGTCGTTGCATGACGCCTCCACCGCCGCGGACAAAAGCAATTTTTGCTTTGTCACCCTTTTGTAATGACGTGAGTGCTAGGAGGTCTTTTTGTCGTTTTTCAAGTGGTATGTTTTGTTCTGCGAGGCATTCTTGACAGTTTTTCACATCAAGATTGCATGGTGGGATTGGCGATCCGTGGGGGCATTGGGTTGGTCCTCTGAGTGTCTTGCAGAGCGCTGTTTCTGTTTCATCGGTCAGGGTGTGTTCCATTTTGCATGCTTGTTCATGGATGTTCTCCTTGGGGAGATGCAGCATTTTGTCAAGGAAGACTTCTAAGAGTCGGTGTTTTCGTTTCATTTTAAGGGCTGCTTTGTATCCTTTTGTGGTGAGGGAAACTCCTTTGTGTGGTTCGTATTTCACAAGGCCTTTCTGTTTCATCCGTTGGAATGCTTCAGTGACGCTGGCTGGTGCGTTCTTGAGTCGATCTGCTATCTCTGTTGTTTTTGCAATGCCTTCTTTTCCCGCAATATCGTAGATTGCTTCAAGGTATTCTTCGACATGTTCTTGTGCCATAATTATCGCTATGGTATGATATAGTAGTCAGCGAAATATAAATATTTCGGTCGACCTAAAAAACCTTTGATGGAAAAGATTTTAATAGACAGATACATTGCAGAGACAGATCAACGAAGGCGGGTCTTTTCGTATACAAAAAAAACTGGGAAAATTAACCTGCTGGAATGGAGGAATGAAACATGGGAGATGAAGAAATTATAAAAATGCCGCTGATTGGTGACGACGCACCAAAATTCAAAGCAAAAACAACCATGGGGGAAATAACCTTCCCTGACGATTACAAGGGAAAATGGGTCATCTTTTTCAGCCACCCTGCTGATTTTACCCCGGTCTGCACCACAGAGTTCATGACGTTTGCCTGCATGCAAGAAGACTTTAAGAAACTAAACGCTGAGCTCATCGGCCTTTCTATTGACAGCATCTATGCCCATATCGCCTGGTTGCGAACCATAAAAGAAAAAATCGATTACAAAGGCATGAAGAACATTGAAGTCCAATTCCCTGTCATCGAGGATTTAAAGATGGATGTGGCAAAGAAATTCGGTATGCTGCAACCAAAAGCATCAACCACACAAGCGGTTCGTGCAGTTTTTCTCATCGACCCGCAAGCAAAGATACGAGCCATCCTGTACTATCCCTTGTCAAACGGCAGAAACATGGCAGAGATAAAACGTCTTCTCATGGCGATGCAGAAATCAGACAAAG